>DASSHR010000290.1:0-7747 GCA_035692745.1 Candidatus Limnocylindrales bacterium
CCCGAAGTCGGCGCGGATGATCCTGCAGAACCCGACCGTCGACACCGGCGTCTTCGAGGTCGCGCGCGGCGGGATCCTGCGCGAGGGACTGGGCTTCGATCGGGCGGACGTCGCGGTGGTCACCAACATCACCGCCGACCATCTCGGGCTCGGCGGCATCGACACGCTGCGCCAGCTGTCGGACGTCAAGGGCGTGTTGGTGGAAGCCGTCCCGCGCACCGGAACCGCGGTGCTCAACGCGGACGATCCGTATGTCGCGCGGCTCGCGGGCAACTGCCGCGGCACCGTGATCCTGTTCTCGATGGAGCAGAAGAAGGGCGAGCCGGGGTTCGACCGCGTCGACGGCTATACGGGCCGCGGCGGCGCGGCGTTCGTGCTCAAGAAGACGCCCGAGGGCGACCAGATCGTGCTCCGCCACGGGCCGCGGACGATGCCCGTGCTGTACACGCACCTCATCCCGGCCACGTTCGGTGGTCGGGCGCGGATGAACGTCGCGAATGCCTTGGCGGCAGCTGCCGCGGCGTGGGCGGCCGGCGCGCACCTGCACGACATCCGACAGGGGTTGCGGACGTTCACGACGTCCTTCTTCCAGGCGCCGGGCCGGCTCAACTATCTCGAGGTGGGCGGCGTCCGGGTCGTCATCGACTACTGCCACAACGTCGATGGCATGCGGAACCTGTCGGACTTCGCGAAGCGGATGACGGCCGACGGGCGGGCGATCGGCGTGATCGGCATGCCCGGCGACCGGCGCGACGAGGACATGCGCGACTACGGCGCGTTCGCGGCCACCGCGTTCGACGAGATCATCATTCGCGAGGACCGCAACCTGCGGGGACGCCAGCCGGGCGTGACGGCGGGGCACGTCGCGGACGGCGTCCGCCGTGCCCGCGAGGATGGATCAGGGCGGACGACCCGCGTCGACAAGATCCTCGAGGAGATGGCCGCCGTGAAGACCGCGCTCCGACGCGCGAATCCAGGCGACCTGGTGGTGATGTGCGTCGATGATTCGGTGGCCGTGTACAAGGAGGCCATGGCGTCGGCCGGGAAGCGCGACGGCGGCATCGCCTTTGCGGATCCCGGTGAGCTGGACGCACCCGAGGGCTGACGTGGGGCCCGAGATCTCGGCCACGAGATCACTGCGCCGCTGGGTCCCCATCCCGGTTGCGATCGGGTGCCTGGCCGTTGCGGCGTTCGCCAGCCGCGTCACGCCGATGGCCGCGACATTGCCCGTTCCTGCGCTCGACGTGCTCACCCCGATCGAGGTGCTCGGCTACGTCGGCCTGGGCGTCGGGGTTGTCCTGCTGCCGTGGGTCGCCGTCGAGCGAGCACGGCGCCGGTTGCGTCCGGAGCGTTCCCGGCGCGCACCCGGCGAAGGTCCGGGGATTCCCCGGTGGGCGCAGGCGCTCGGCCTCCTGGTGGTCCTCGCGATCGTCGCGCTGCAGGGCGCCGCGGTTGCCGTGTTCTTCGGGCAGCTGATCGCCGATCGCGGGAGCGGCGTGCAGCGACTTCCCGACGGTACGCCAGGCCAGGCCGGCGGTGGTGTCGCCGGAAGCCATGACCCGACGTCGCTCGTGATCGCCGCGGTGATCCTCGTCGGCCTCGCGGTGCTGAGCATCGGGTTGCTGGCGGCGTGGCGCCGCAGCGACGCGGCGGAAGCGTCGTCGGCGGGCGGAACGCCCGGGAGCGCCGTCCGACGGGCGGTCGAGCTGAGTCTCGATGCCCTTCGTCGCGAACCCGATCCGCGACTCGCGGTCATCGCCGCGTACGGGGCCATGGAGCAGTCCATGGCGAGCGTCGGCCTCGAGCGGGTCGCGTCGGAGGCGCCGGTGGCGTACCTGCGCCGCATCGTCGCCCGGGCGGTGCCCGCCGCCCACGCGGCGACGACGATCTCGAACCTGTTCCAGGTCGCGAAGTTCAGCTCGCACCCGGTCGACGAGCCGATGCGTGGCGCGGCGATCGAGGCGCTCGAGCGCGTGCGGTCAGACACAGGTCACGATTCGTGACCCAAGGGCGCCTCGTCGCGATCCTGGCGATCGCCATCGGTCTCGTCGCGATCGCGATCACGCCGCCCGACGCCCGTGAGCTCGTCATCCGCGCGACGATCGTCGTCGCCGGTGTCTGGGCGACCGCCAGCCTGCTGCGCAGATCCCGCCTCGCCACGGCATCGGTGCCGGGCCGGTTCGAATCATTCCTCGAGCGGCCCGCATCCCCATCGAGTGAGCTGCCCGGGCTGCGCCCGATCGACGTGGCGCTGCGCATGTCGATGGCCCACGCCCTCGGCGTCGAGATCCTGCTCCGAGGGCTCGTCCGCGACCTGGCCCGCTGGCGGCTCCGGCAGCACCGGGGCATCGATCTCGACACCGACCCGGCGCGCGCTCGGGCCGCGACCGGCGAGACGATCTGGCAGCTCATCGCGTCCGAGTCCAGCCGAACCACCGGGCCGAGCCCGCTGTCGGCCGGCGCCGTCACGGCCATCATCGATGACCTGGAGCGCATCGCATGAGCGACCCCATCTCGATTCCGGAGATCGAGCGGCAGAGCGCGCGGATCCTCGCCGCCGTCGAGGGCGCGGTCATCGGCAAACGCGACCGCCTCGAGCTCGTGCTACTGGGCATCCTGTGCGACGGCCACGTGCTGATCGAGGACCTGCCCGGCCTTGCGAAGACCCTCATGGCCGAATCGTTCGCCCGAGCCACGGGCACCACGTTCCGGCGGATCCAGTTCACGCCCGACCTCATGCCCTCGGACGTGACCGGCGCGTTCATCTACAACCAGCAGCGCGCCGAGTTCGATTTCCGCGAAGGCCCGGTCTTCGCGAACGTCCTCCTGGCGGACGAGATCAACCGGGCGCCGCCCAAGACCCAGTCGGCGCTCCTCGAGGCGATGCAGGAGCGCCAGGTCACGGTCGAGGGCGTCACCCGGGAGCTGCCCCGGCCGTTCATGGTCATCGCGACGCAGAACCCGATCGAGTTCGAAGGCACCTATCCGCTCCCGGAGGCGCAGCTCGACCGCTTCCTGCTGCGCCTCGAGGTCGGCTATCCGTCGGAGGGCGACGAGGCCGCGATCCTGGCACACCGCTCGGAGCGCGCAACGGATGCCTTCGACGTTCCCGCGGTCGTCGACACGGAGACGCTCCGGGCCATGCAGGCCGGGATCGAGCACGTCCACGTGGCGGAGAGCATCACGCGGTATGTCGTCGCCCTTGTCCGGGCCACGAGGGCGAGCCCCCGATTGCAGGTCGGTGCCAGCCCCCGCGGCAGCCTCGCCCTCCTGAAGCTGAGCCGGGCCCGCGCGGCGATCGAGGGTCGCGACTTCGTGCTCCCGGACGACGTGAAGGCCGTCGCGGTGCCCGCGCTGGCCCACCGGCTCATCCTCCGGCCCGAGCTGTGGGTCCAGCGGGTCAAAGCCGAGGCCGTCGTCGAGGAGTGCCTCGCGGCCGTCGCGGCGCCGTCGGCGGAGGAACCCACGCGACCGGGTTGACACGCCACCCGTCGCCGAGGCTCCGCGCGTACATCCTGATCGGAGCCACCTGGCTCCTGGTGGGCGCAGCGTTCGGCAGGCCCGAGCCGATCATCCTCGCGACCCCGCTCCTCGTTGCCGCGCTCGCCGGGCTCCTGCTGGGCAAGGAGCCGGAGGTCGAGGTGGACCTGTCGCTCTCGCGCGATCGCGTGCTCGAAGGCGAATCCGTGGACCTCGACGTTCGATTGGGAGCCGCGCGATCCGTCCCGTGGCTGGAGCTCGCGCTCGCCCTGCCACCGGCGGTCGCGACGGCCGAACCAGCCGCCGTGCGCGGCCTGACCCTCGAGCCGGATTCGGGCGTCCGGCTGTCGATCCCCATCCTCGCCCAGCGTTGGGGCGCCCATCGCGTGGGTCCGGCCGTGCTGCGGATGCGCGACGAGCTGGGATTCTTCGCGTTCGAGCGTGCCCTCGATCCGGGCCCGATCCTCCGAGTCTTCCCTCGCTCGGAAGAGGTTCGGCGCGCGATCCCGATCGGGCAGACGAACGCGTCATTCGGCAACCAGGTCTCGCGGGCCTCCGGCGACGGCATCGAGTTCGCGACGGCCCGGGCCTACCGGCCCGGCGACAGCGTCCGGCGGGTGAACTGGCGGTTGAGCAATCGCAAGTCCGAGCTGCACGTGAACGAGATGCACCCCGAGCGCAGCACCGATGTCGTGGTCCTGCTCGACACGTTCACGGACGTCGTGACGCCTGCCGGCAGCAGCAGCCTCGCCGCGGCGATCCGGGGCGCCCACGGGATCGCGGACCACTTCCTCCGTCGGCGGGATCGGGTGGGCCTGATCACCTTCGGGGCCACGACGCGCTGGCTCGTGCCCGGCATGGGCCTGCGCCAGTCCTATCGGCTCGTCGATGCGCTGCTCGATGCCCAGGCCGCGGTGAGCTTCGCGTGGAAAGGCGTCGACCTCATCCCGCCCGGTTCGTTGCCGCCGCGCGCGCTCGTGGTTGCGCTCAGCCCGCTCGTCGATGAGCGCGCGGTCGGCGCCCTCTTCGACCTGCGCCGCCGCCGGTTCGATGTCGCGATCATCGAGGTCGACCCCGAAGGCTTCGCGGAGCTCCCGACCGATCCGCTCGCGTCGCAGGCGCTCCGCCTCTGGCGCCTGCAGCGTGCCATGCGGCGAGACGAGTTCCGAAGCATCGGCGTTGCGGTCGCCCGCTGGGCAGCGCCCGAGCCGCTCGAGGCGGCCCTGGAGGAGGTTCGAGCATTCCGACGCACCGGCCGACTCGTTTCCGCCTGATCCCATCGGGGCTGGCCTTTGCGATCGCGGTGGCGATCGCCGGGCTGTCGCTCGACGTCCGGAGCGGCGGGCTCCTGGTCATCTCGGGGTCGTTCGGGGTGATCGCCCTCGGCGTGCTCGCCGCGGCGTTCGTGCTTGCCAGGGCCTCGTTCCTGGGACCGGCGGTCCTCGTCCTCGAGCTGGCGTATCTCCAGCACGTCCTGCTCGCCGGCCCGCCGACCGTCGTCGAGGTCGCGGTGGTGAGCCTGGCGGCATTGCTGGCTGGCGAGCTCGGACAGTGGTCGATCGACAACCGAACGGTCCGCATCGAGGCCGGGCAGTTGCAGAGCGGGCGGCTGCGGGCAATCCTCGGACTGCTCGTGGTGAGTGGCTTGGCGGTTGCCGCGGTGGCCTTCGGCGCTGTCGCGCCGGTCGTCGCAGGGCCCGCGGTCGCCATCGTGGCGGTGCCCGCCGCGGTTGCCGCGGTTGCAATCGTGTCGTTGGCGGCGACGCGGGCTGCCCGCCCCTAGCCGGTACGACGGCGGCGGGATGCCGGCGCGCTCGCCGGCAGCGGCGCCGCGGGGATCGCCCGCAGCTCCTCCTCGATGCGCAGCCGGTCCTGCCGTTGCTCGCACGCGAAGACGAGCGCCTCATGGCTGTCGAACTCGTGACCGGGACCGCTGCCGACCATCGCGCCCCGGACTGACAGTGCCCGACGGTCGATCTTTGCCATGGCGGTCGCCAACCATTCGAAGTTCTCGAGGAAGGTCGGCTGCTGCTTGTCTGAACGCCACTGGCGTGCGTACGGCCCGATGACCGCCCACCAGCCGAAGACGTTGGTCCCCGATCCTTCCCAGAGGAGCTCCGGATCGAGATGCCCGTGCCGAGCGAGCGCGCCCGTCTTCTCCCAGAAGCGCCAGACGCCCGCCGCGGCGCCGCGAGGTAGATGCAGGGAATCGGCACCATCCCGGAGCGCGACGAGCAACGCCAGCTCGAAGCGGCACATGCGCTCGGAATTGAGCTCGGCCTCGAAGGATTCGAGCTGGTCCAGCGCACCTGCACTCCGCATGATGCGCAGCTGCCGATAGACGGCGATGAACGTCACGACCAGGATCAATCCGCTGATCGCCGCCCAGAACCACTCCGAGCCCGGTCCGATGAACGCCATCCCGTCGGTGTTGATGAACTGCATCGTCATCCTCCAGCCGCATCAGCCCGTCGACGGCGAACGTAGCACTCGGTCACGGCGCCGCAACGAGCTTCGCAAGCTCGCGATGGTCGCCGACCTGCGTGAAGCCCCGCAAAGTGAGCAAGCCATAGACCGCGTCGCGCTGCTCGTGGCAGAGCAGGACGATCACTTCGGGCGGGCCGTCGCCTGTTCGGTCGAGCTCGTGCTCGAGCGATTCGACCTCAGAGGCGAACACGGGGATCTCACGGCGCCAGCCGCCCTCGCGGGTACCCGCCTTGAGCTCGCCGATCGTCGAGGCGCGGCTGCGGCCGCGGAGGTACTCGAGGGTTTCCTTGATCACGACGCGGTCGGCGCGCTGGGCCGCGATCCGGCCGAGGCCCCGCAGGGTGTCGTCCGGTCGATCGCCGGCGGTACCGATGATCGCGGTGATCGAGCCCTTGGCGGTCGATGCCATCGCAGCGGCGACGTCGAGCAGCACGGTGATCCCGGCCTCGTTGTGGGCGAAGTCGACGATGACGATGCGCCGATCATCCTTGAACACGTTGAGGCGTCCAGGTGCGTCCTCGGCGGTGGGTCGGAAGGATCGAAGGCCGGCGCCGACCGCTTCGATCGATACACCCATTGCCCGCGCAGCACCGGCCGCAGCCAACGCGTTCGCAACGTTGTGCCGCGCAATCCCGCCGAGCGCGATCGGGACGTCCGCGAGCGGCGCGAACCGACGCCACGCGGCGCTCTCCGCCTCGCCGATCCAGCCGTCGCGCACAACGTACGCCCGGCCGCCCTTGCGCACGTGCCGGCGCACCAGCGCGGAGCGATCGCCCTCGAGCGAGAAGAACGCCACCGGGGCGCGAACTTCGCGGGCCAGCGCCGCGACCCAGCGGTCGTCCGCGTTCAGCACGACGGTGCCCGTCGGCTTCGTGACGCGGGCGATCACGCCCTTGACCTCGGCCAGCTCGGGCAGCGTGTGGATGCCCTGGAGGTCGAGATGATCGGACGAGACGTTCGTGATGACCGACGCCTCGTTCGACTCGTAGCCCATGCCTCGCAACAGGATTCCGCCTCGGGCGGTCTCGAGGACCGCCATGTCGAGGTCATCGCGCCGAAGGATCGACTGCGCGCCACCCGGTCCGGTCCAGTCGCCCTTCTCGATGAGCTCGTCGCCGACGACGATCCCATCGGAGGTGGTCGCGCCGACGCGCCTCCCCGCCGTCCTGAGGATGTGTGCCGTCAACCGCGTCGTCGTGGTCTTGCCGTTGGTGCCCGAGATCGAGACCACGGGCATGCGCCGATCGGCATCGCGGATCCAGCTCGGCCCGGCGCCCGTCGCCCGCTCGATGCGCTCGTCCACGCGCTCGAGCACGCGGCGCCGGGCGCCGGACGGTCGCGGTCGCTTCGCAATCGGGAGGTCCCGTTCGACGAGCGCGAACGCCGTCTCCGCGACCTCGCGCGCTCGATCGCCGAGCAGCCATGGCCAGCTGAGGATCCAGAAACCCGGGTCGGATGAGCGGTGGACGAGGACGCGGCCCTCCGCGCCATCCGGGTGCTCGCGCCGCAGCCGGGTCACCCAGGCCGCAAGGGCGGCGATCCGGGCAGGTTGCGCGCCCGCCGGGACGGCCGCGGAGAGCCTGATCAGGTTGTATGGCTCCGGGTCGCGCTTGCCGTACCAGGTGCGCCGACGTCCGACCGCGACCTCGAGCTTCACCACCGGCTCGAGCCGGTACAGGTTGGGGCCGTCGAGCAGTCGGACCTCGATCAGGCGCATCGGATCATCCGCATCGGGGCGAGGGTAGCAACGGGGTTGCACGCGGCATACTTCGATGCGTGA
>DASSHR010000291.1:0-1502 GCA_035692745.1 Candidatus Limnocylindrales bacterium
GGACCGCCAGTTTGGGTTGACCAGCCTCGCCGCCCTGGTTGTCAACCTCGATGTCATCTATCTGCCGCACAGGCCCCATTGCTATTTGGCACAAACCGTGGCGGCGGCGGTCGCTGCGGACCGCAGCGAGCAGCCCGCTACGGCTGCGGTTGGGTTCGAACGAACAGCTCCGCGTCGACGTCGGTCTCGTAGTAGACCCTGCCCCAGGCATTCGAGGTCACGAGCGCATGGAAGAGCGCGCCGTTCCTCTGCTCCACGGGGATGACCACGACATCGACGTCGTAGCGGGCCAGGATCTCCAGCGCGCGCGCACCGCCAGCGTCGACGGTCGCCACGTCAGCCCAGAAGCTCGGAGGGAACAGCTCCACCCTCGAGTCCGCGGCAACCGCGACCTCGGGCGCAGCAAGCTCGAGCCAGGAGCCCCACGTCTGCGGCGCCCAGACATGCAACGGGCGCCCGGGTGGCTTCGCAATGGGCGCGTTCCGTAGCGCGACCACGAGTTGCTGCGGGGCATAGGAGAGCGTGCCGAGGGGGACGCCGGCGGGGCCGAGCGGGCGCCACAACGGGAGCAGCGCCACGGCGGCGAGCGCCAGCACGACCCCGACGGCGAAGTTCAGCGGTGCGCCACGTCGCGCACGCGCGGCAGCCGCGGTGGCGGCGGCGGATCCGGGCGGCTCGGGCGAGCCGTCGGCACGGACGTGGCGGGGCCCGGACAGGAGCGTGCCGAGCGGCGCGAGGACACGAGGCAGCACCCGCGTGAGGTTCGACTCGTGGGCGAGCGAGGCGCCCGCGATCGGCAGCACCAGCGCCCACCACGCGAGGCCGCGGCCGGTGACGACGCCCAGCAGGCCGAACCCGAGGAGGGTCGCCACGGGAGCGAGAATCGGCAATCCCATGCGGTTGCCGTCGGCGCGGATGCGCAGCGCGAGGACCGCGACCGCGATCAGCAGGGAGATGTAGAAGACCGCGCCCGTCGGGTCGATCGGTGAGGGCGGCCGCCACTCGCTGATCCCCGCGGAAACCTCCCGGTTCGATGCGAGCCGCACGACATACCACCACGCCTCGATGCCAAATGGGTTGAGCAGCGTCGCGACGGCCGTGACTGCGCCGAGCAGCGCAATGCCGGTGGAGCCACGGAGCCGAGACGCGGCGACCGGATCCGGCGGCTGCTTGAACCCCTTCGGAGCGGCGGCACGCGCCTGGCGAGCGAGGCGGCGGCGCGCGAGTTCGTCCACCCAGCCGAGTCCCACGATCACGAGGATCAGCGGGAACGTCCCGTGCAGGTTCGCCCACAGCGCGGCGAACACCGGCAGCAGCCACAGGCGCCGCGGGTGTGCGCGTCGGTCCGCCACGACGTAGGCGGATGCCGCGAACAGCACGATCGCGAACAGCTGCGGCCGGAGCGCGAGCGCGGGCGCCGCAATGGCGAAGGACCCAAGGGCCAGGAGTGCCGCCGGCCGCTGCGCGCAGCCCATCGATCTGAGCGTCGCCTGGAGCAGCGC
>DASSHR010000292.1:0-7223 GCA_035692745.1 Candidatus Limnocylindrales bacterium
GCCCGGGTCGACCGTGGGGATGCGACCGCGCAGTCCCTCGCGCACGACGCGGCGCGCCACGTCCGCCACGCGGTCCGTGGTGAACCCGAAATGCTCGAAGATCGTGCCCGCCGGCGCCGACGCGCCGTAGTGGTCGATGCCCACGATCGCGCCCTCGTCGCCGGCGTACCGCTCCCAGCCCATCGTCGCGCCTGCCTCGATCGTGACCCGGCGCTTCACGGAGGAAGGGAGCACGGACTCGCGATACGTCTCGTCCTGCTCGTCGAACGCCTCCCAGCACGGCAGGGATACCACGCGCGCGCGGGTTCCCTCCGCTTCCAGTGCCTCCGCCGCGGCGACGGCGAGCTGCAGCTCCGAGCCGGTGGCGATCAGGATGAGGGCGGGCGTCTCTCCGCCGTCGCGAAGCACATATCCGCCACGCCCGACGCCCTCGCGGGCAAGCTCGGCGGTCCCGTCGAGTGTCGGGAGCTTCTGGCGGGTCAGGGACAGCGCGGTCGGGCCGCCGGTTCGCGTGACGGCGAGCGCCCAGGCGGCCGTCGCCTCGTTCGCGTCGCCCGGGCGGACGAACCACAGGTTCGGCATCGCGCGGAGCGCCGCGTAGTGCTCGATCGGCTGGTGGGTCGGGCCGTCCTCGCCGAGCCCGACGGAATCGTGCGTCCACACGTAGATGACGTGCAGCGACGCCAACGCCGCGAGTCGGACGGAGCCGCGCATGTAGTCGCTGAAGTTCAGGAACGTCCCCACGTACGGGATGAACCCGCCGTGGTAGGCGATCCCGTTGCCGATGCCGCCCATCGCGTGCTCGCGAACGCCGAACCACAGGTTCCGTCCGGCCTCCCCGGCTTCGAACGGATCCCCGTCCTTGATCAGCGTCAGGTTGGACTCGGAGAGATCCGCCGAGCCGCCGAACAGCTCCGGCACCGGCCCGGCCAGCGCCTGGATCGCGGCCTGGCTCGCCTGCCGCGTCGCGAAGTCCTCGCCGACCGCGTAGGTCTTCAGCCCTGCGTCCCAGCCCTCCGGCAGGCCCAGGTTGCGCGTCCGCCGCCGCAGCTCCCCGGCGAGCTCCGGATGCGCGTCGCGGTACTCGTAATAGCGCGCCTCCCAATCCTTGTAGCGGTCTTCGCCGGCGGCAACTGCGCCGCCCATGGACGTTCGCACCTCGTCGGGCACGAGGAACTGCGCATCGGGGTCCCAGCCATACGCGAGCTTGGTCAGCCGCACCTCGTCCGGGCCGAGCGGCGAGCCGTGCGCCTTCTGGGTGTCCTGCTTGTTCGGGCTGCCGAAGCCGATGTGGGTGCGGACGGCGATGAGCGAGGGCCGGTCGTCCTCGCGGGCGGCGGTGATCGCGGCCTCGATCGCCGCCAGATCGTTGCCATCCTCGACTCGCGAGGTGCCCCAGCCGTAGGCATCGAAGCGCTGGAGCACGTCCTCGGACCACGCCATGTCCGTCGGGCCGTCGAGCTGGATGTGGTTGTCGTCGTACAGCACGACGAGCTTGCCGAGTCGCAGGTGGCCGGCGAGGCTCGCCGCCTCCGACGCGATGCCCTCCTGGAGATCCCCGTCCGAGGCGATCACGTAGGTCCAGTGATCGACGATCTCATGGCCCGGCTGGTTGAACTCCTTCGCGAGTCGGCGCTCGGCGATGGCCATGCCCACGGCATTCGCGAAGCCCTGCCCGAGTGGGCCGGTCGTCGCCTCGACGCCCGGCGTCAGCCCGTGCTCCGGATGCCCGGGCGTGCGCGAGCCCCACTGCCGGAACTGCTGGAGGTCCTCGATCGAGAGGTCGTAGCCCGTGAGGTGGAGCAGCGAGTAGAGGAGCATCGACGCGTGGCCGGCGGAGAGGACGAACCGGTCGCGATCGACCCAGTCGGGGTGCGTGGGCGCGTGGCGCAGGAACTTGGTCCAGAGCACGTACGCCATGGGCGCGGCACCCATCGGCGCGCCGGGGTGGCCGGAATTGGCCTTCTGGACGCCGTCGATCGCCAGGGTTCGGATCGTCGTGATCACGAGCTGGTCGAGGTCGGAAGCCATCGCCGGAATCGTACCGCTGCGCCCGCTCGGCGACCTTGACGCGGCGGGCGCATCGCTACCATCCACGCTGTGACGGCCACCGCCCCCACGTCCCCGGTTCGTGTCGCGCCGCCCCGCGTCCTGGTCCTCGGGGACCTCGTGCTGGACGTGGTCCTGCAGGCGGCCGCCCCGATCGAAAGCGGCACGGACGTCCCCGGTCGCGTCGAGATTCGCCAGGGTGGCTCCGCCGCCAACGTGGCGCGCTGGCTCGCGCGCCTGGGTGCGCGCTCGCAGCTCGTGTGCGCGGTGGGCCGCGACGGCGCCGGCCGTTCGCTCGTGGCCCAGCTCCAGCGCGACGACGTGCGCGTCCACGCGATCCGCGTCGCCGGCCATCGCACGGGCCGCATCGGCGTGCTCGTGGCGCCATCGGGTGAGCGGTCGTTCGTCGCCGATCGGCGCGCGGCAACGCGCATGGAGCCCGGGGACCTCAAGCCCGAGTGGTTCGACAACGTCGAGCTGATCCACCTGCCGGCGTACTCGCTGCTCGTGGAGCCGCTGGGCTCGGCGGGGGTTCGCGCGGTGGAGCTGGCCCGCGCACGCGGAGCGCGCGGGGTCCGCGTGTCCGTGGATCTCGCGTCCGTGGGACCGCTGCTGGCACACGGCCGCCGCGAGGCGCGCGAGCTCGTGGCGCGCCTGAAGCCGGACCTCGTCTTCGCCACCGAATCGGAGGCCGAGGCCCTGTTGGGCCGGCTGGGACCGGAGGGCCTCCTGTCCGATGCGGGCGTCGTCGTGATCAAGCGCGGTCCGCGCGGCGCGCGCGTGCTGACCCGCGAGCCCGGCGCCGGGCCGGAGGAGCCGCCACTCGTCTTCGACGTCGCCACGACGCCGGTCGCGGCCGAGGACACCACCGGCGCCGGCGACTCGTTCGATGCGGGGTTCATCGCGGGCTGGCTGACCGCGCTTCGCACCGGCCACGCCGGCACCGCCGCGCTCCATCGCGCCACGATGGCGGGCCACCGAACCGCCGCGCGCCACCTGAAGAGCCCACGCACCGAGCTGCCGGCGGGATGACCGCGAACGCCAGCGGGTCGGCTCAGGGCGAGCTGGCGCCGCGCACGATCGTCGATCGGCTGTGGATCCAGCCCGAGGTCGAGGCCGCGCTCGCCGACGGCCGTCCGGTCGTGGCGCTCGAATCGACGCTGATCAGCCACGGTCTCGCGTACCCGGCGAACATCGAGGTCGCGACGGCGTCCGAGGCGGCCGTCCGGGAATCCGGCGCCGTGCCGGCAACCGTGGCCGTGCGGGACGGCCGGCTGCTCGTCGGCCTCGCTGCGGAGGACCTCGAGGCGCTCGCGAACGCCGAGCGCGGCTCCGTGATGAAGGCCGCCCGACCCAGCATCGGCGTCGCACTCCATCGCGGCGGCTGGGCCGCGACGACCGTTTCGGCCACGATGATCGCGGCCCACGCCGCCGGCATCCGGGTCTTCGCGACCGGCGGGATCGGCGGCGTGCACCGATCGGCGCCGGGCGCGCCGGCAACCTTCGACATCTCGTCGGACCTGGACGAGCTCTCGCGAACTCCGATGGCCGTCGTGTGCGCCGGGCCGAAGGCGCTGCTCGACGTCGCGAACACGCTCGAGGTGCTCGAAACCCGGGGCGTTCCGGTGGTCGCCGTCGGGCAGGCGGAGCTGCCCGGGTTCATTGCCCGCTCCGCCGGGTTCGCGGCGCCGCACAGCGTTCCCGGCGAGGAGGAAGCAGCCGCCCTCGTCGAGACGCACCTGGGCCTCGGCTTGGGCTCGTCCGTGCTCGTGTGCGTGCCCGTTCCCGCGGACGTTGCGATCCCGGGCCCCGAGGCCGCCGCTGCCATCGACCAGGCGATCGCGGATGCGGAGGCCGCGGGCATCCACGGCCCCGACCTCACGCCGTGGCTGCTCGCGCGCATCGCCGAGGTCACCGGCGGGCGTTCGGTGCGCGCGAACACCGCTTTGATCGTGAACAACGCGCGCGTCGCCGGCCGGCTCGCCGGGGCGCTCATTGCCCGGGCACGGGGCCGCCGATAGACTCCTCAGGCCATGCGCATCTACGAGGGCAGCCCGCGACAGGACTGGGAAGAGGTGCTGCGCTCCGTCGGCGCCTACATCGACGATCGCGGGATCCGCGGTCTTGTCTTCCTCGAGACTGACACCGGCTTCATCATCCAGGGCACGGCCGTGTCCGATGCGACCGGCACGGGCTGGGGCGAGGCCCTCGGGACCGCGAAGCGCGTCACGCTCGTGCTCGAAGACGACCAGGTCGCCGGGTTCATGGACGAGTCGCTCGCGAAGCGCGGGCATGGCGGCGACGAGCAGCCGAGGCGCTTCGAGACGGAGCTCCGGGTGATCGGCAGGTACCTCGACGAGCAGAAGCCGCACGACATCTTCTTCTTCGAGCTCGATGGCTCGTACGTGATCCGGCTCGCGGCCTCCGGGCAGGCGGGCCTCAGGCATTCGCTCGTCGAGTTCACCGCCGACGACGTCGCGGAGCTCATCGCCAAGGGGCCGGCCCTGCGGCGCGACACCACCGCCACGAAGAAGCCGGCCTGAGCCGGCAAGGAGGTCCGTCCATGCGCGTGCTCAAGACCGTGGCGGTCGCCCTGGGGATCACCCTCGGCGCGATCCTGGTCATCCCGCTGATCGTGCTTGCGGGCCTGTTCGTGTGGCTGAAGCTCACCGAAGAGGACGACGACGAGGCGCTCGAGCTGGACGAGGACGTCTAGATCGACAGCCCAGCGATTCTCGAACCGGGCTCGACGCCCGCCGGCCAACCGGCGGGCGTTCGTTCGTCTGCGCCAGATCGGCCACCGTCGACCGCTCGTGAGCGGCGCCTTGCCGAGGCCGGCGTCATCGCCGTCATGGCGTTCTGGGCGGCGAACTTCATCGTGGTCAAGGCCGCGAACGAGCAGATCCCGCCCGTCACCTTTGCGTTCCTCCGGTTCGGGATCGCCGCCGTCACGCTGCTGATCGCGCTGCGCTGGCGGGAAGGCCGGATCGGGCTGCCGCGGCGGGACGTCATCCCGATCCTCGGCCTCGGGGCGCTCGGGTTCGGTGTCTACCAGGGCCTCTGGTCGATCGCGCTGCAGGACATCCCGGCGGGCGATTCGGCCCTCCTCATCGCCACGACCCCCGTCATCACGGCGCTCCTGGCGGTGGTGATCGGCGCCGACATCCTGACCCGCACGAAGCTGCTCGGCAGCCTGATCGCCTTCGGCGGGGTCGCGGTGATCGTGGCCGCGGGCCACGGGATCAGCCTCGGCAGCACGCTCGTGGCCGACGCGATGACCCTCGTCTCGGCGACCTGCTGGTCGATCTACACGGCGTTCGGCGCGACCGTCCTGCGTCGCCACTCGCCGCTGCGCACGTCCGCCTGGGCGATGGTCGGCGGCTCGCTGACGCTGCTGGTGCCGGCGCTCATCCAGGCCGCGCCCGTCCCGTGGCCGTCGGTCGATGGCTCCGCCTGGGCGGGCCTGCTCTTCTCGGCGTTCATTCCGGCAGGCATCGCGAACGTCGTCGTGTTCAACGCGATCCGGCTCCTGGGGCCAACCCGGATCACGGCCTTCCAGTTCCTGGTTCCGTTCCTGGCGGTCCTGATGGGCGCCGTCTTCCTCGCCGAGCCGGTTCGGGCGGACCAGCTGCTCGGTGGCGCGATCATCGTCCTCGGCGTCGCGCTGATGCGCACGGACCGCGTCACGGCCTTCGGCGGCTGGCTCCGGGAGCGACGACCGGGCTGACGATGGGCCTGCACGATTCGCATCCGGGGCCGCTTTTCGGTAGCATTCGAAAAACCCCCGGAGGCGCCTGAGCTGTGTCGAAGTATGTCTTTGTGACCGGTGGGGTCACGTCGTCGCTGGGCAAGGGAATCACCGCCGCGAGCGTCGGTCGGCTGCTCAAGGCGCGGGGTCTCAAGGTCTCCATCCTCAAGCTGGATCCATATATCAACGTGGATCCGGGCACGATGTCGCCGTATCAGCACGGCGAGGTCTTCGTCACCGACGACGGTGCCGAGACGGATCTCGATCTGGGCCACTACGAGCGGTTCATCGACGAGAACCTGACCCAGCTCTCCAACGTGACGACGGGCCGCATCTACCAGGCCGTCATCGCGAAAGAGCGCCGCGGGGACTACCTCGGCGGCACCGTCCAGGTCATCCCGCACATCACCAACGAGATCAAGGAGCGGATGCAGCGCGTGGCGCGCGACGGCTCTCCTGACGTGGTGATCGTCGAGGTCGGCGGCACGGTCGGCGACATCGAGTCGCTGCCGTTCCTCGAGGCGATCCGCCAGATGCGCAAGGACGTCGGGCGGGCGAACGTGCTGTACGTCCACGTGACGCTCCTGCCGGAGCTGGCCGCGACCGGCGAGCTGAAGACGAAGCCCACCCAGCACTCCGTGAAAGAGCTGCGCGGCATCGGCATCCAGCCGGACGTGATCGTGCTCCGTGCGGACCAGGACGTGCCCCAGGAGATCCGCGAGAAGATCGCGCTCTTCACGGACGTCGACGTCGATGCAGTCATCCCTGCGCCCACCGCCGAGACGATCTACGAGGTCCCCCTCCAGTTCGAGGCGTCGGGCCTTGGCAAGCTGATCGTCCGCGAGCTGTCGCTCGGCGACCCCGAGGCTGGGCCGGATCTCGCCGGCTGGCGCCGGCTCGTCGAGAACATCAAGCGGGACAAGCCGGAGCTCGAGATCGCCCTCGTCGGCAAGTACATCGAGCTGCCCGACGCCTACCTCTCGGTCACCGAGGCGCTCCGCCACGCCGGCTGGGCGAATGGCGTCGACGTGAAGGTCCGCTGGGTCGATTCGGAGGCGCTCACGCGCGAGAACCTGTACGAGCAGGTCGAGGGCGCGGCCGGCATCCTCGTGCCCGGCGGGTTCGGCCACCGCGGCATCGAGGGCAAGGTCCTCGCCGCGCACTTCGCCCGCGATCACCACGTGCCATATCTCGGCCTGTGCCTCGGGCTCCAGTGCGCGGTCATCGAGTTCGCGCGCCAGGTCATCGGCTCGAAGGACGTCAACTCCACCGAGTTCGACATGTTCACCACGAACCCGGTCATCGACTTCATGCCCGACCAGCGGGACATGGAGGACAAGGGCGGCACGATGCGGCTCGGGCTGTACCCCGCCAAGCTCACGCCCGGCTCGAAGGCCGCCGAGGCCTATGGCCAGGAGGTCATCTA
>DASSHR010000293.1:0-2076 GCA_035692745.1 Candidatus Limnocylindrales bacterium
GGAGCCGCGGCGTTCGTGCCACTCGGAGGACAGGACGCTCATCGCCAGCTCGTCCCACCATCGACCGTCGCGCCAGATCGACTCCCGGGCGCGGCCCTCGATGATGAACCCGCAGCGGACGTAGGCGCGGATCGCGCGCTCGTTGAACTCGAAGACGGTGAGCGCGATTCGGTGCAGGCCCAGCGTGCCGAACGCGTGGTCCAGCATCAGCTGCGTGGCTTCCGTGCCCAGGCCGTGGCCCCAGATGTCCTTCTCGCCGATCGTGATGTGGTACATCGCCGAGCCGTTCTCGCCGTCGACCGCCGAGAATGCGCACGAACCCACGAGCCGATCCGTCGAAGCCTCGTGGATCGCCATCGTGAGCGACTCGGAGCCGAGCGCACGCAGCTGGAAGAAGCGATCGATCTCGTCGGGGCGCATCGGGCCATCCTGATACCGGGCGAGGCGCGCGACCTCGGGGTCCGAATACCAGCGCTGGAACGCGGCCACGTTCGCGGGGACGTGCCGTCGCAGGGTCACCAGCGAACCCGAAATGAACGCAGGGAACCATGCTCCGACGGCCACGGAGGCACGGTATACCATCGATCGCATGCGGCGCTGGAGCGACCTCGCCGAGCGAGTCGCCGCCACGACTCGCACGTCGGAGAAGACAGGTCTCCTCGCGGAGTACCTCCGAACGCTCGACGACGAGGCCCTCCCGATCGCGGTGACGTTCCTCACGGGACGGCCCTTTCCCGAGTCGGACCAGCGCGCCACGGGCATCGGCTGGGCCACGATCGCAACCGCGGTGTCGGCCATCTCCGGCGCCGACCGCGACGCGCTCGGGGAGGCCTACGACCGGCACTCGGATCTCGCGGCATCCGTGGGCGACGTGCTCGCGGGCGTCGGTCACGCACCGGACCCCGAGGCCGAGCCGTCGCTGGAGGATGTCGCCGGGACGTTCGCGGCGATCGAGAAGGCGTCCGGCCCGGCACGCAAGGCCGCGTACCTCGCGACGTTGCTCGGCCGTGCGGATCCGAAGACCGCTCGCGGGATCGTGCGGGTGCTGTCCGGGGAGTTGCGGATCGGGCTGCGCGAAGGGCTCGTCGAAGCGGCGCTCGCCCAGGCATTCGATCGACCGCTCGACGCCGTGAAGCGCGCCGGCATGCTCACCGGCGACATCGGTCGAACGGCGGAGCTCGCCAAGGCGGGTGAGCTCGGTGGCGCCTCGCTCTCGATGTTCCATCCGCTCAAGTTCATGCTCGCGTCGCCCGCGGAGGACGCCGCGGAGATCCTGGCCCGCCTCGGCCCGACCGTCTGGGTCGAGGACAAGTACGACGGCATCCGCTGCCAGCTGCATCGCCGGGGCGACGAGGTCCGCCTCTACTCGCGCGACCTGCACGATGTCAGCGCCCAGTTTCCCGAGGTCGTGGCGGCCGCGCGCCACCTGCCCTGGGACGGGATCCTGGATGGCGAGATCCTGGCGTGGCGCGACGGCACGGTGCTGCCGTTCGTCTCGCTGCAGGCGCGACTCGGGCGGAAGAGCCCGCCCCCGTCGCTGCTCGAGGAGGTGCCGGTCATCTACGTCGCGTTCGACCTCCTGGGGTACGGCGATGAGGCGCTGCTCGAGGTTCCGCTGGAGCAGCGACGCCGCCGGCTGGAGCAGCTCGAGCTGCCGCTCGCCGCCGCGGCTGCCCCCGCCGCGGCTGCCCCCGGCGCGGCTGCCCCCGGCGCGCCGGCTGGTTCCGGCGCCTTCGCCCTCTCGCATCTCGTCAGCGCGGATTCCGTCGAAGCCCTCGAGGCCGCCTTCGCCGAGGCGCGCGCCCGGCGCAACGAGGGCCTGATGGTCAAGGACCCGATGTCGCGGTACTCCCCGGGCCGGCGCGGCTACGGCTGGCTGAAGATGAAGAAGGCGCTTGCGACGATCGACTGCGTGGTCGTCGGGGTCGAGGTCGGCCATGGGAAGCGGCACGGCGTGCTGTCCGACTACACGTTCGCGGTGCGCGACGAGGCACGCGATGCGCTCGTGACCATCGGCAAGGCGTACAGCGGCCTGACCGACGCCGAGATCGCGACGATGACCACGTGGTTCGAGGA
>DASSHR010000294.1:0-2008 GCA_035692745.1 Candidatus Limnocylindrales bacterium
GCGCCCAGCTGCTCGCCGGCCCAGACCAGCGCGATGGACCACGGAATGGCGCCCAGCGTGGAGTACAGGATGAAGGTGCCCAGCGGCATCCGGGCGACGCCCGCCGGGAACGAGATGAACGTCCTGACGATCGGCAGGAGCCGGCTGAAGAACGCGGTGGCCGGGCCGTACTTCTCGAAGAATCGCTCGGCGAGCTCGATCTCGTGCGGGCGGATGAGCAGGTACCTGCCCCAGCGCTCGAGGAACGGCCGGCCGCCCCACGCCCCGATCGCGTAGCCGATGACCGAGCCGATCGTGTTCCCGATCGTCGCGACGATCACGACGACCCAGAACGACCATGGGCCGTGGGTGATCGGCTCGAGCTGCGAGGGGTCGCCGACGAGGAAGCCCGCGTACGGCAGCACGAGCTCCGAGGGCAGCGGGATCATTGCCGACTCGATCGCCATGGCAAGGCCGACACCCACGTAGCCGATCGAGCCGTAGAGGGTGTTCAGGAACGGGATGACGATCTGGTCGATGAAGGCGAGCATCGGGGGAAGATAGCCGACTATCCTCCCCTCGTGACCGTCAGCCGCGTCGTCCTCACCGGCGCCGATCTTGCCGTCGAGGACGTCGAAGCGGTCGCCCGGCACGGCGCGGCGGCGATCCTGGACGCGGCGGCACGAACCCGGATGGAGCGCTCGCGTGCCGTCGTCGATGCCCTGGTCGACGAGGGCGCGGTGGTGTACGGGCTCACGACCGGCTTCGGCGCGCTCGCCGACCGATCGATCGACCGGGCCGATGCGGCCCGGCTCCAGGAGAACCTGCTGGTCAGCCACGCGGTTGGCGTGGGCGAGCCGCTGCCGCGCGACGTGGTGCGGGCCATGCTGCTGCTGCGCGCGAACACGCTCGCGCTTGGCTTCTCGGGCGCGCGGCCGGCGGTCGCGGACCGGCTCCTGGACTTCCTTCGGCTGGGAATCCACCCGGTCGTGCCGTCGCAGGGATCGGTCGGCGCCTCGGGCGACCTGGCGCCGCTGGCCCACCTCGCGCTGCCGCTGATCGGGCGCGGTCAGGTGGAGCTCCACGGCCAGGTCGTGCCGGCGCTCATCGCGCTGCGCGAGACGGGCCTCGAGCCGATGGAGCTGGGCGCGAAGGAAGGCCTCGCGATCCTCAACGGCACGCAGCTGATGTCCGCGCTCGGGGCGCTCCTCGCCGTCGATGCCCACAGGCTCGCCGCGACCGTGAGCGTGGCCGCGGCGATGTCCGTCGAGGCGCTGCTCGGGACGGACGTCGCGTTCGCCGCGGCGCTCCAGGCCGCGCGCCCGCATCCCGGCCAGGTGGCGGTCGCCGCCGAGCTGCGCTGGCTGCTGCGCGAATCCACGCTCCAGCGCGCGCACCACGCGAGCGCGCACAAGGTCCAGGACCCGTACTCGCTGCGCTGCGCGCCACAGGTCCAGGGCGCTGCCCGGGACGCGCTCGCCCACCTTGACCGCGTGCTCGCGATCGAGATGAACGCGGCCACGGACAACCCGCTGATCTTCCCGGACGGTGGCGTGGCGGACGCCGATGCCCGCGCGACCGGCGGCGGGCGCGTGATCTCGGGCGGCAACTTCCACGGCGAGCCGATCGCGCTCGCGCTCGACTTCGCGAAGCTCGCCCTCGCCGAGCTGGGCTCGATCTCCGAACGACGGACGGCGCTGCTCCTCGACCCCCACCTGAACGGCGGCCTGCCCGCGTTCCTCGGCTCCGATTCCGGGCTCGAGAGCGGGTTCATGCTCCTGCAGTACACGGCCGCGGCCCTGGCCTCGGAGAACAAGGGGCTTGCCCACCCGGCGTCCGTCGACTCGATCCCGACCAGCGCCAACCAGGAGGACCACGTCTCCATGGGCCCGATCGCCGGGCGCCAGGCGCGCCGGATCCTGGAGCACGTCGAGCAGATCGTGGCGATCGAGCTGCTGTGCGCCGCGCGAGCGCTCGAGCTGCGTCTTGCGCTCGTGCCGGACACGAAGCCGGGTGCCGGCGTCGCGGC
>DASSHR010000295.1:0-2300 GCA_035692745.1 Candidatus Limnocylindrales bacterium
AGGCGCGGCGCCACGTTGGTCTGCGCCGCGCGGCGGCGCGCCCGATCAGCGGCCCGAGGGCGAGCCCGGGACCACCGCGACGTTGCAGAAGAACGCCTTCACGGGCGTCGTGTTGACGGTCAGCAGGCCGGCCTCCTGGGCGTCCCAGATCTGCTGGTCGTTCGTGTACTGGATCGGCGTCACGCCGTCCGCCCACGTCACGGTGTAGACGAGCCAGCGCCCGCCGTTGAAGTCCGTGTCGCCCGGCTTCGCGTCGGCCACGTTGATCCCGGTGCCGAGGTTGTAGATGCTGTCGTACGTCGAGAGCGGCGCGCCCGTGCCGAAGAAGTCCGTCGGGGTGCCGACGGTGCGGTAGCGAACGTCGTCGATGTAGAACGAGAGGCTGGGCGGCCCGCCAGCGGCGACGCCCGTGGCGCCGATCGAGGCTGCGAGGGCGACGGCCGAGGCGGCGATCGTCGCGCGCCGTGCGAGCTTCGAACCGAGGAAGCGCATCGAGGTTCTCCTTGCCGGCATCCGGAGGCCGCCGGTGGGACCGCCCGGTCGTGTCGCCGGGTGCCGCGGATGCTCGCCATGCGCGCCGACCGTTCGATGACGGGCCGTCACGGAGGCGTCACGGTTGTCGGCGACGCTCCCGCCACCGATGATGACGTTCATGGCCGCCCCGGAGCCCCCGATCCTCGTCGTCGACGACGACCCCAAGATCGTCGCGCTCGTGCGCACGTACCTCGAGCGGGAGCGCTACCCGGTCATCACGGCGGCGGACGGGCCGGCAGCGCTGCGGGCGATCGAACGAGACCGGCCGCGGCTGGTCGTCCTCGACCTCATGCTGCCCGGCCTCGACGGCCTGTCCGTGATCCGTCGCGCCCGCGCCATCGGCGAGACCCCGATCATCGTCCTGTCGGCGCGCGGCTCGACCGGCGACCGGATCCTCGGCCTGAGCGAGGGCGCCGACGACTACCTCGCGAAGCCGTTCTCCCCCGCCGAGCTGGTGGTCAGGGTCCGAACGATCCTCCGGCGCACGGAGCGGCCGCTGGGCGACAGCCTCCACGCCGACGAGCAGCTCGTGTGCGGCGACCTCGTCGTCGACCCGGGCCGGCACGAGGCCACCATCGCCGGACGCCCGGTCCTCCTGTCCGCGCTGGAGCTGCGGCTCCTGGCGACGCTGCTCGACGCGGACGGCCGCGCGCTCACGCGCGACCAGCTCCTCGACGGGATCCACGGCACCGGCGAGGGCGACGTCCTCGATCGCGCGATCGACGTGTACATCAAGCGCCTGCGCGAAAAGCTCGGCGACGACGCCAATGAGCCGCGCTACGTCGCGACCGTGCGCGGTGTCGGGTATCGCGCCGCGGGCCGCGTGGAGCGACGCCGGCCGGACGGCGACCGGTCGGCGCGATGAAGCTGCCGATGCGCCCGGACGGGATCGCGACGCGGATCGTCATCGCGTCGCTGGTCGTGGTCGCGATCGCGCTCGCGATCCTGGGCATCGGCGTGATGCGCATCGGCTCCGAGACGTTCATGAACCTGATGCACGCGATCGGGGCGTCGGCGGATGCCGCAGCATCCATGTTCCAGAGCAGCGTCGAGGAGGTCCTCGTCGTCGCCATCGCCGTGGCCGCGCTCACCGCGCTGGCCGTGGGGATGCTCCTCGCCCGGCGCATCGCGCGACCGATCGAGCGCCTGGCCGACGCGGCCCAGCGGACCGCCGAGGGCGATCTCCGGGCGACGGCGCCGGTCGAGGGGCCGGCGGAGGTCCGGGCCCTCGCGAACGCATTCAACGTCATGGTCGATCGGCTGGCCGAGCAGGATGCGATCCGGCGCGAGTTCGTGATGAACGCCGCGCACGAGCTCCGTACCCCGCTCACGAACCTGCAGGGCTACCTCGAGGCACTCCGGGACGGCGTGCTGCCGCCCGACCCGGCGACGTTCGACTCGCTGCGCGAGGAGGTCGACCGGCTCACGCGCCTTGCCTCCTCGCTCGACGCCCTCACCGGCGCGGACGACCAGCGCCCGATGCCCGAGGACCTCGACCTCGGTGCCCTCGTCCGATCCGGGCTCGAGCTGGCCGCGCCATCGCTCGCCCGACGCTCGATCGGCGTGACGTCAACGATCGCCCCGGGGATCGTGGTTCACGCACGAGCCGACGAGCTGGCCCAGGTCGTGTCGAACCTCCTCCAGAACGCGATCCGCTACACCCCGTCCGGGGGCATGGTGCGGGTGGAGGCGGCGCGCGACGGGGCGGACGCGCTCGTTCGCGTCACGAACACGGGCAGCGAGATCCCGGCCGACGACCTGCCGCG
>DASSHR010000296.1:0-1840 GCA_035692745.1 Candidatus Limnocylindrales bacterium
TCGATCAGCGGCAGGAATGGCTTCGGGGTCTCGGACCGGCTCATCGGCCACAGTCGCGTGCCGCCGCCGCCGGCCATGATCACCGCGTACATCGGGGGAATCCTATCGGCGCGGCGCGGATGACGAGCGCAGGTCCGCCGCCGGGATCAGCGGACGCGATGCTCAAGCGGCGGGGACGGCCTCCGGCATGCGGATCCCGGCGTCGGCGGCGAGCGCCGCTGCCTTGTCGGTGCGCTCCCAGGGCAGGTCGAGGTCGAGCCGGCCGAAGTGGCCGTACGCGGCGGTCTGCCGATAGATCGGCCGGCGCAGGTCGAGCTCGCGGATGATCGACGCCGGTCGAAGGTCGAAGTGCTCCTTGATCAGGCCGAGGAGCCGCTCGTCCGGGATGCGCCCGGTGCCGAACGTCTCGATCGACATGGACAGCGGCCGCGCGATCCCGATGGCGTAGGCGATCTCCAGCTCGAAGCGGTCCGCGAGCCCGGCGGCGACCACGTTCTTGGCAACCCACCGGGCGGCGTACGCGCCGGATCGGTCGACCTTCGTCGGGTCCTTGCCGGAGAAGGCGCCGCCGCCATGGCGGGCCATGCCGCCGTACGAGTCGACGATGATCTTGCGGCCGGTGACCCCGGCGTCGCCCATCGGCCCGCCGACGACGAATCGGCCCGTGGGGTTGACGTGCATCACGGGCGCGATCGTGCGGTACTCGGCCGGGATCGTCGACATGATCACGGCCTCTTCGAGGTCGTCCTGCAGTCGATCGACCTCGACGTCGGGGTCGTGCTGCGCCGACACCACCACGGTGCGGACGCGCTTCGGCACGCCGTTCGCGTACTCGACGGTGACCTGCGTCTTCCCGTCCGGCCGCAAGTACGGCAGGGAGCCGGTCTTGCGAACCTCGGCGAGCTTGCGGGCCATGCGATGCGCGAGCGCGATCGGCATCGGCATGAGCTCCGGTGTCTCGCGACAGGCGAACCCGAACATCATGCCCTGGTCGCCCGCCCCGAGCTCATCGATGTCGACGCCGGCCGCGCCGCGGATCTCGAGCGCCGCGTTGACGCCCTGCGCGATGTCCGGCGATTGGCCCTTGATCGAGATGAGGGTGCCGCAGCTGTCGGCATCGAAGCCGTAGTCGGCGCGCGTGTAGCCGATGCTCCGGACGGTGTCACGCACGACCTGCTGGAAGTCGACGTAGGTGGAGGTCGTGATCTCGCCGATCACCATGACGAGTCCGGTCGTCGTGGCCGTCTCGCACGCGACGCGGGCGTCGGGATCGTCCTTGATGATCGCGTCGAGGATGGCGTCGCTGACCTGGTCGCACAGCTTGTCCGGATGCCCCTCCGTCACGGATTCGGACGTGAAGAGGTACTCCGGCGCGTCGACGATGCTGGTCATCTCGGCGGAGGGTAGCACCGGGTTCGTGCTCGCCCGACCGGCCCGGTGCGGGCTCGCCGCGGGCCTCGCTCCGGGACCGCTGCGGGCTCGCTGCGCGCAAGTTTTTCGGTATTGGTCACCCGGGGGCCCATATCGAAGAAGTTGGGCCGATTTCATTGCCTCGATGGCGGATGCTGAGCGTGCGCCGCGACAGGTTGGCCTCGCAACGCCCCCAAGTTGTCCGGTAACGGCCCCCGGGTGGCAATCACCGAATTTCGCGCCTGGCCACGAGGTCGCAGGCGGATACGCTGCGCCCGATGCACGACCTCGACCCGCAGCCACTCGACGCGGCGGACCCGCTGGCGCGATTCCGCGACCGGTTCGCGCCCACCGAACCGGGCGTCGTGTACCTGGACGGCAACTCCCTGGGCCGGCCACCGAAGGCAGCGCTGGAGCGGATCGCGGCCAT
>DASSHR010000297.1:0-1117 GCA_035692745.1 Candidatus Limnocylindrales bacterium
TGGGAAGGACTTGGTATTAAAGTCTCAGAAATTTATTTAGATCTTAGACTACTACTTAGTTACATATTCTCATGTCCATGACTTACAAAGATTCTATTTAGCACTTTCTCGGAGACTTGGAGAACAAAGGAAAATTTCTCACTTAGTCCTTGTTATGCTCACAGCTTCTCCTTTATTTGGAGGACTTGCCAAAGAATCAAAGGGTAAGAGTTTACAATCATAAGTATTCCTCTTAGGACACTCACATCCTTAACTTGGAGTTATTGAAATTTCATAATGGGAAAGGCTACTCATTGTGAGTGAATGAATAATCTATGGCACTTGAGTTTCCAAAGGAGATAGTAAAATGTCCGTACTCACACTTAGCTTAGGATGAGCAAAGCTCCAAAATTAGGAGGAAGTTTAGATTATTGGTAACAAAGTGTTACATACAAAGTTTACTTAAAACTCTTGTTATTTACTTCTCAAAGACTTGTTGGCATAGTTGATTCCCAACTTACAAATTCCTTTTTAACGAACATCCTTGACATTTATTTGCAAATCTTAAAACTTATTGGTACACGTGTTTGGAGTACAAAAGAATTAGAATAAGAGAGATTTCATACTTGCTAAGAATTGGAAGATGTACATTTAAGCCATACTTGATACTTTCCATCAAGCTTACGGATTTCAAACCATGCATGCCTCAAAGAACACTTTACATACCTTGTACAATGAAGATACACTCTTCGCAATCCAAGTACAACTACTTCCTTGCCGGTTCCAAATCTACATTTATTCAAATGTATACATTAGTACACTATTCCAACCTTTTCGGTACTTTTCACTACTAAAGGTCCTCCAAAAATTCTACTAAAAATTTGGCAGCATAACCCCTGAAAAATAGACTATCCCGGGGTTTCAAAGCTTCCCCTCAGCAGCCAACAACAACAGCACAACAACAACCACAACAATACTAACAATAGTATGCCCACAAGAGACCCATTCAACCTTACAATGCCAATAACTTGTGTACATAATTCATTACTTTTCCAAAACTGAAAAACAGGGTCAGCACTGCCCATATTCCACACCCAACATGACTAAATACCTTAATACACATGAAAAAGCCAATCAT
>DASSHR010000298.1:0-4253 GCA_035692745.1 Candidatus Limnocylindrales bacterium
CTCATCGGCCGGGCCGCGCGTGCAAGCCGCCAGCGAGCCCGACGGGGTATGGTTCGTGTTCCGCTGCTCCCTTCCCACCCGGAGGCCCAAGGCCACGTCCGAGTCGAACCGCGCCCGCCGCTTCGCGCTCCCGAACCTGCACGACGAGCGAACCGAATCGTCGATCCAGGCGTTCCTCGAGGGCCCGGACGTGCGTCGCGGCCGGCCGGGGACCAGGCGCGCCGAGGCGTCCCCCGCGGACGATTCGACGGCGGGCGACGCGATCGCACCGAGCCGCCCGACCAGCGTCGCCGGTGGCGAGCCGCCGAAGCGGCCGACGGAGCTGCGAACGCTGCCGGGCCGCCTCGAGTGGAATGCCGCAATGGCCCGGGAGAGCGGTCGCGCGAAGCGCTACGGGCGTCCGGCGTCCGTGGCGATCGTGGAGCTGCGCCACGACGACGGCAAGATCGACGTGTCGCCGTTCATGCGCGCCCTCGCCGGGCCGATCTCGCGCCTCCTCCGCGAAGACACGCGCGGGACGGACCTCGTCGCCCGCGTCGCCACGGGCCGATTCCAGGTGCTGATGCCCGAGACCACCGAGTCCGGCGCCGAGCGCCTCGGCGAGCGGCTCGCGGGCGGCTGCCGCGCCCACCTCGAACGCACAGGATCCCCGCTCAACGTCCGGGTGAGCGTCGCGGGAACCGGGCTGCAGGACTCGCTCCAGGACGCCCTCGCCCACGCCCTGCGCGCCATCGAGGCCGCCTGAACCCCTGAACCGCCTCGCCGCCTCGGCGCGCCGTGAGGCCTCGGCGCGCCGTCAGGCCTCGATGCGCTCGACGACCGTCGCGATTCCCTGCCCGACCCCGATGCACATCGTCGCGAGCCCATAGCGACCCTCGCGCCGTGCCAGCTCGTGGACGAGCATCGTCACGAGCCGCGCCCCGGACGCGCCGAGCGGATGCCCCAGCGCGATGGCGCCACCGTTCACGTTGACCTTCTCGGGATCGAGCCCGAGCTCGTCCATGCAGACCACGGACTGCGACGCGAACGCCTCGTTGATCTCGACGAGATCGAGATCGCCCACCCCGATGCCGGCACGCGCCAGTGCCTTCCGTGTGGCGGGCACGGGCCCGACGCCCATCACCGCCGGATCCACGCCCGCAACGGCGGTCGAGACCACCCGGGCGAGCGGCCGGAGGCCCAGCGAGCGCGCCCGCTCCGCCTCGATCACGAGCGTGGCAGAGGCGCCGTCGTTGATCCCGGACGAGTTGCCCGCGGTCACGGAGCCGCCCTCGCGGAACGCCGGGCGGAGGCGAGCCAGCGCCTCCATCGAGGTATCGGCGCGTGGGTGCTCGTCCCGCGAGACGACGACCGGGTCGCCCTTCTTCTGCGGCACGGACACGGGCACGAGCTGCTCGTCGAAGACTCCGCCCTCGATCGCCGCGACTGCCCGCTGGTGCGATCGCAGCGCGAAGGCATCCTGCCGCTCGCGGCTCACGTCGCGCGTGTCCGCGTATCGCTCGACGACGTTCTCGGCCGTCTCGCCCATCGTGTACGGGTAGTGCTTCGCCGACAGCGCGGGGTTGATGAACCGCCAGCCGAGCGTGGTGTCCTGGAGGTCGCGAGCGCCGCGCTCCCACGCCGACTCGGCCTTGCCGAGGACGAACGGCGCGCGGGTCATCGATTCGACGCCACCGGCCACGAACACCTCGCCATCGCCAGCGCCGATCGCATGCGCCGCCGCGTTGATCGCCTGCAGCCCGGAGCCGCACAGCCGGTTGACCGTCTGCCCCGCCACCTCGACCGGCAGGCCGGCGAGCAGCGCCGACATCCGGGCAACGTTGCGATTGTCCTCGCCGGCCTGATTGGCACAGCCGAGGATCACGTCCTCGATCAGCGCGGCATCGATCCCGGATCGATCGACGACGGCGCGGATGGCGAGCGCAGCAAGGTCGTCGGGGCGGACGGCGGCCAGCGCGCCACCGTAGCGCCCGATCGGCGTTCGAACGGCTTCGACGATCCACGCCTCCCGGAGGGGGCGATGCGGATCACGGGCGCTCACGGAAGCTTCTGGAACGCCTCGTTCAGCACGTCGTCGGATGGAACGGCCGAGCCCGCCCCAGGGCTGCCGACCAGGAACATCGTGTCGTCCTTCGCGTAGATGAACGAGATCGTGCCGTCCGTCGACGACGTGACCTTGGTCTCGCTCTTGCCGCCGTAGCTCACGTTTGCGGTGGTGATGTCACCGGTGGCCGCGCTCTTGAAGGCATCGAACATGGTGCTTGCCGAGACGCCCTTGACGCGGAAGGCAACGATCGTGACCTTCGACGAGCCGGCGAACGCGACGCTGAGGTCCGACGTCGTCTTGCCGAGCGCCGTGAGCGCACCGGCAAGCTGGGGCGAGGCCGATCCGTCGCCGAGGAACTGGTCGCCAGTCATGCTGAGGGCGGTCAGCGTCTCGCCGGCGATGGTCTTCGGGATCAGGCTCTCGAGGCTCTGGTCGCCATGGAACGACGAGAGGTCGAAGCTCGGCAGCGCGTTGGAGGCCGCGGCGGCCTCGGTCGGGACCGGCGCGGCGGTGACCGGAGGGGTCGAGGGCGCGGCCGCCGTGGTCGGAGCGGTCGTGGCACCGTTGTTGCCGCAGGCGGCGATGAGCACGGCGCCGGCGGCAGCGAGGCCGAGGGCGCGAAGGGTGCGAATCGGGCGCATGGTGCTGGGTTCTCCCCGTGATCGTGCGTTGAACGTGCGGGCGAATGGTAAGCCGTCGGCCCGCTCAGGTCGCCGATCGAGCCGCCCGCAGGAGGGGCAGGCTGGGTCGGAACGTGTCCGCGTCCTCGTCGGCCAGCGCGTCGAGCATCAGGGCCAGCTCCTGGACGCCGGTGCGATTGGCCCACTCGAACGGCCCGAACGGATGATTCGCCCCGAGGCGCATCGCGCGATCGATGTCGTCCGCGGTGGCGACCCGATCGCCGAGCGCGCGGTACGCCTCGTTCACGATCGCGAGCGTGACCCGCTCGGCGATCGTTGCGGCGTCGAGCGGCGCGGGTGCGGACGGCCCGAGTCGGATCGTGCCGGCGAACCGGCCCGCGGGTCCCGTGGCGCGCCCCGCTTCGTACCGGTAGAACCCCTCGCGGGTCTTGCGACCGAGCCGGCCCGCGGCGACGAGGTCTTCCTGGATCGGCGACGGCCGGAACCGGGGCGGCCGACCGGACGCCTCGAACAGGCCACGCGCGGCCGCGAGGTTGACGTCGATGCCGATGAGGTCCATGAGCGCGAACGGGCCCATCGGGAAGCCGGCGGCGGTGAGCGCACCGTCGATCGACTCCACGGAGCCCATGCCCGCGTGCAGCATCCGCAGCGGCTCCAGCGTGAACGGCCGGTTCACCCGATTGACGATGAAGCCCGGAACGTCCGCGACGCGGATCGGCGTCTTGCCCCAGGTCTCGACGATGCCCGCCGCGCGTTCGACCGCCCAGTCGGCGGACCGACGCCCCGCCACGACCTCCACGAGCGGGAGCACCGGCGCGGGATTGAAGAAATGCAGCCCCACGATGCGGTCCGGGTGCAGCGTGCCCTCGGCGATGTCCGAGACGGCGAGGGCGCTCGTATTGGTGGCGAGGATCGCGCCCGGATCCGCCGCGTCGTCGAGCGTCGTGAAGATCTCGTGCTTCAGGTCGAGGCGTTCCAGCGCGGCCTCGATCACGAGTTGGCTCGTCGCGGCCAGCTCGTGGAGCGAGCGCGCGTCGCCGAGCCGCGCGAGCCGCTCGGCGACCCAGCCATCCGCCGCCTCCGGCGCAACCTTCGCGGCGCGCCGCGTCAGGCCGTCGCGGATCCGCACTCGCGCCTTGTCCACCGCGCCGGCAACGGGGTCGTGCAGCGCGACGGCCCAGCCGCCCTCGAGCGCGACCTGCGCAATCCCGGCGCCCATGGTGCCCGCGCCGACGATTCCGACCCTCGCCCGATCCATGTCGAGAGCGTACGATGACCGTGGAAATCCCCGACGAACTGCGCGGGAGAGTTCGCAGGCTGCGGTCCATGAGGGCGGCAGGCCCGCGGCGCCGACGGAGCAACGGTCCGGAACCTCGCAGGCACCAGGACCGCGCAGGAATGGGGACGCTGGAGAGCGTTGACGACGGGGCGACCCGCCAGCGCGCGCCGACGGAGGAACTCGCGGAGCAGACGCACCGCGGGGACGCTCTCAGGCACCAGGACAGCGGGGCACCGGGAGGTGCCACCGTGCCGGAATCACAGGCCAGCGTCGGGTTCGTCGATCG
>DASSHR010000299.1:0-8730 GCA_035692745.1 Candidatus Limnocylindrales bacterium
TGGCTCATCGACAACGCGGACAGCACGGAGCTCGCCATCGACGGTGCCGGTCTCTACAAGGCCTACCCGGGCGCCCAGGGCTCGGATCGGGTGCCGTTCAGCTGCGGCCTCGGGCAGCACACGTACACCCTGACGACGGTCGGGGGCCAGGGGCCGGCAGCCACGAAGACGCTGACGATCATCGAGGAAGGGTTCTAGCGGCTCGTCTAGGGCTGGGGCGACGGCTCCGGGACCGACACGTCGACGACCGCGGCATCGAGCACGCGGACGAGATCGGCAGGCGCCAGGTGCAGGTTCACGCCGCGCGCGCCGCCACCGATCGCCACCACCGGCTCGCCCATCACGGACGCGTCGGCGATGACGGGCCAGGCCCGCGTCGACCCGAACGGCGTGATCGTGTACCGCACATACCCGGTGACCCGATGGGCTTCGTCCGCATCCGGGAGCGAGAGGCGGGTCACGCCGAGCTGCGCGCGAAGCTTCGGCCAGTCGAATCGGCGACCCGCCGGGACCAGCACGAACAGATAGTCGTCCTCGCCGCGGCGGACCACGATCGTGCGCAGCAGCGCGCCGACCGGGATGCCCTGGAGCTCGGCGCTCTGCTCAGCGCTCGTCGCTTCACCGGTGCGGACGACCCGATGCGGGACGCCCAGCGCGGCGACGGCCTCGATTGCGGGCGTCGTCTCTGGCGTTGCCGTGCCGTCGGTGGTCACGCCTGCAAGTCTAGGAACAACGACGCGCCGGAGATCGTGCCATCCTGCCCGTGATGGGTGCACGTCCAGCGATTCGCCTGCTGCCCGCGGTGCTGTTGGCGTTTGCCATCGTGGCGGCCTGTGAGCCAATCGGCTCGGCGGCAACGCCGACGCTCGCGCCCGGAGCGACGCCCGGCCCGACGGCGATGCAGGTCTGGCCGCGACCTGCCGACACGCTGGCGAAGACCAGCGCCGCCGGCCTCGTGCCGGAGACCGTCGAGCACCTCCAGAACCACGTGCATGCGCATCTCGACGTGTTCCTCGACGGTGTCCCCGTCGTCGTTCCGGCGGGCATCGGGATCAACATCGACGATCCCGGCGTGAAGAGTGGCCCGGACGGCCGCGGCGGCATGAGCTACGGCGGCATCGCCGGCTGCGCGCAGCCGTGCATCTCGCCCCTGCACACGCACGACTCGACCGGGGTCCTCCATACCGAGTCGGCATCCGCCGACCTCAACAACCTTGGCCAGTTCTTCGACGAGTGGGGCGTCAGGCTGAGCAGCACGTGCGTGGGCGAGTACTGCAGCCCGGCGAAGTCAATCGCGATCTACATCGACGGCGCGGCGTACACCGGCAATCCCCGGGAGATCCAGCTCGCCGACCAGCGCGAGATCGCGATCGTCATCGGCACGCCGCCGGCGGTCATCCCGAAGACGGGCGACTTCTCGGGCGCCTAGCGCGCGCCCAGCGCGCGACGCGGTCAGGCGTCGACGAGCTCGATGCGGATGCGCTTGTTGAGCCGACCCTTCGACTCGTAGCCGGTCACTCGGATCGAGCCGACCTCGCGGGTGTTCGCGACGTGGGTGCCACCGTCGGCCTGGAGGTCGAGCCCGACGATCTCGATCGTTCGAACCTCCGGGATCCCGGGCGGCAGCAGGTTGATCTTGGTCCGGATGAGGTCCGGGATCGCGAACGCCTTGTCCCGCGGCAGGACGTTCACGCGGATGTCGCGGGCCGCCGTCAGCTCCGCGTTGACCCGCGCCTCGATCTCGCCGACAAGCTCGCCGGACATGCGCTCGAACTCGAAGTCCATCCGGCCTGAGCCCGGCTCCATGTTGCCGCCGGTGACCTGGGCGCCCCAGTCGCGCCAGACGACCCCGCACAGGACGTGGAGCGCCGTGTGGGTGCGCATGAGCAGATGGCGGCGATCCCAATCGATCTCCGCTGTGAGCGTGTCGCCGACGCGCGGCAGCAGGTCGGCCGAGACCTCGCCGGAGATCGCGAGCTCGTGGCCGATCTCGCCCTCGACCTTGCGAGCGCTGCGGACGGACCAGGAGGCGCCGTCGGCGGCGCGGATCAGCGTGCCCGTGTCGGACGGCTGTCCCCCGCCACCCGGATAGAAGACGGTCGAGTCGAGGACGACGAGCGGGCCGGCCTCGGGATCGACCGAGACGACGGCGCCATCGACCCGGTGCGCGTAGGCATCGGCGTAACAAAGCTGCAATCCACTCGGCACGGCCCGAGGGTACCGAAAGTCCGGTGCGCCCTCGCACCGAGATAAGCCGCAGATAAGCGCCGACCGGTACGGTCCTCCCCCGAGTCCGGGGCAGCGCGGTGGGATGGGAGCGGGTGTGGTGCGGTCGACGCCGCCGGGATGGCGCCGATGGTCCTACCGGGACCCCGGACCTTCGTCCCATCGACCGAACACGGGCATCTTCGTAGTTTGGCGGCAGTTCATCGCACCGCCGCCATCATCGTTTGTGAGGAGATTGCAATCCATGGACCGCATTCGTCGGACATGGGCCTTCGTCCTCGCGGTCGCACCGATCACGGCGATCGCGCTCGTCGAGGCAGCCATGCGCCGCTGGTAATCCCAGCACCATCAACGTTCCGGCCGGTCGGGCCCTTCCTGCCGACCGGCCCACGCACTCGGACAAGGACCCGGTTGCCCACCGGGTCTTTTCCTTATCCGGGCTCGGAGTGAGCGCGCCGCGGTCGGCTAGCCGCGGACCAGGCTGGGCCGGGCGGTGGCGGTCGGGGTCGGGACCAGCTCGAGGCGGATCGCAACCATCGCCGCCTCGACGCGACCCGAGGCGCCGAGCTTGGACAGGATGTTGCCGATGTGGACGGCGACGGTCTTCTGGCTGATGAACAGTCGCTCGCCGATCTCGCGGTTCGTGATGCCCTCCGCGATCAGGGCGAGGACCTCCAGCTCGCGGCGCGACAGGCCGAAGGCCTCCTTGCCCTTGCGGCCCGCGTCCTCGGGGGCGAATGCCGCCGCGATGCCCGATGCGCCGGACAGGGCGGCTTCACGCGACGAGATCGGCTCGCCGCCGTGTGACCCCGCATTGGCCGGAGCCTGCGACCCGACATGGAAACGGGCGCCGTTCGATGCGCCCCGGACCGGTGACATCCCGGGCCCAACAGGCGTCGGGGCCGCGGCGGCGGCTTCGGGCTTCTCGATGCCCGGAATGGTGATCAGGGCACGGCTCGCGAGGTTCACGAGCTCGCGCAGGAGCGGCCGAGCGCCGAGCTCGCGCGCGATCCGCGCTGCCTCCAGCAAGGGTGCGCGAGCCGCCGCCCGCGCGACCCGGGCGTCACGACCCGGGAGCGAGGATTCGGCCTGGCGCCAGCGCGCACGGGCGACCTGGTACGGCTCCCGCGCGCGTTCCCAGGCCTGCGCGGCCGCGTCCCACAGGACCGGATCGTCGCGGCCATCGAGCCGAGTTGCATAGGCGCGGGCGGTCGCGAGGTTCGCATCGGTCTCCAGGCGACTCGGGGAGCCAGCTGGGACGCCGCTCGAGCGAACGAGGTTCTCCGTCTCGGCCAGCACCCGACGGCCGCGCTGCCGCGCACCGCTGACCTCCGGCAGCGCGTGGCGCTCGCGCGAATCCGCCGCGACAGCAGCCTGGACCTCGAGGTACGTGGCCGCCATCCGGCCGGCGAGCGACCAGTCCTCGGCGCGGCGCACGAGCGCCCAGCCACGCTCCGCGGCGCGCCGGGCGTCCGCGACGTCGCCGCGCCACAGCGCAAAGGCCGCGGCGGCGCGGGTCGCCGGGACCTCGAGCTGCGGATCCGGCGCGTGATCGATCTCGAGCGGTCGCCAGCCGAGGAGCGAGGCGGCCCGTTCATCCACCGAGGTCTCGACCTCGAGCATCGCGGCGGTCACCGAGGCATCGGCGAAGGCCACCGCATCGGGCGACCACTCGAGCGCCATCCGGATCGTCTCGCGGGCCTCGGCCCACCGACCGGCGTTGAACAGGGCCTCGGCGATGTTGCCGCGCAGCGAGTTGCCATACGCGACCTCGAGCCCGTCGGCCTTCGCGCGCTCGATCGCGTCCTGGGTCACCGCGATGGCGTCGTCGCGTCGCCCGAACAGCGCCAGCGCGGTCGTGAGATTCAGCGATGCGCGGAATGTCGCGTCGGGGTCGTCGAGCTCACGGGCGAGCGAGAGCGCGGATTCGAGCTGCGCGATGCCGTCCGCGCCCGCGGCGCCCCACGCGCGAGCGATGCCGACGGAGCACATCGCATGCGCCTCGATCGACCGGGCCGCATCGCCCGCGGACGCCGCGCAGGCGCGGGCGACGGCGATGGCTTCGTTGCCGACGCGCGTCGCCTCCACGAAATGGCCGAGGAGCATCAGCGTCTGGGCGAGCGAGGCGAGCACGGAGGCGCGCAGGACGGACGTGTCGTCCGGGGTGATCGCCGCAGCCCGGCGATGCTCGGCGAGCGCCCGATCGTGATCGCCGAGCGAGCGCAGCACGCGACCCAGCGTCTCGTAAATCGACGCGGCGATCTCCGCATCCTCGCGTTCCCCGAAGCGGGCGGCAGCCGTCTCGAGGTAGGCCAGGGCCCGGTCGGAGCGGCCGGCGGCGAGCGCCACCTCGGCGGTCTCGTACAGGAGGCGCCCGTCCGCGGACCGCGCACCGCTCGCCGCCCCGAGCTCGAGGGCCAGCTCGCGCGCCGCCAGCGCGTCGGAGGCGGAATCGAGGTGCTCGGCATCCGCTGCGGCGACGAGTGCCGCCGCGCGCGCCCGTGCCGGCTCGAACGCCGCGAGCCAGTGCGTGAGCGAGGACGCGGGATCCTGGCTGAGCGCGGAGGCGAGCGCCAGGTAATGCCGCCGGCGCTGCACGGGCAGGAGATCCGCCTCGATCGCGGCGGCCACGAGCTCGTGGCGCAGCTCGAGGCGACCGTCGGTTCGCTCGCTCAGGAAGCCGTGATCCAGCGCCTCGACGACGCCGGCGCGCAGGTCCGCATCGAGCACGCCGTCACCGCGCCGCGGACGCGTGGTCGAACGGGGCGGCACGCCGTCCACGAGGTCCTCGAAGGTCGCGGCAACCGCTGACAGCTCGCCCCGGGTCAGCGGCCGCCCGGCCGGCGCGAGCAGCCGCAGCACCCGGCGCGCCTCGGGCGAGCGCCGCGCCAGCCGCGCGAGGACGAGCTCGTCCAGCGTCGAGCCCAGCGACAGCCCCGGCAGCTCGCGGCGTGCGGCCAGCACCTCCTCGGCGATGAGAGGATCGCCGCCGGAGCGCTCTGCCACGAGGAGCAGGGCCGCGGCGGTCGGCCGCTCGCCCTCGATCTCGGTCACGAGCTCGGACAGGTCGAACCGATCCAGCGGGCCAAGCTCGAGCGGCGACGGCGGGTCCGACGCGCCGTTGATCGTGGACAGCTGCGACTGGAACGGGTGGCCGCGCGTCAGACGATCGCGTCCGTACGTGAGCACGAGACAGGCCCGCGCCGGCCGCGCCACGCGGGCGAGGAATGTCGCCAGGTTGCGCGTCGCATCGTCGGCGTGGTGGAGGTCCTCGAGGACGAGCAGCACCGGCTGCCGTTCCCCCGCCCGCTCGAGCAGGCCCTGGATCGCCTCGCCGATCCACGCGCTGCGTCGCTCCGGCGCGATGGCGTTCCGGCGCTCGTGGCGGATCGCGCTGCCGAGCCGTTGCGCGACGCCCGGCAGCAGGCGGGCGAGGGGCTCCGCGCCGGGCCCGACCACCGCCGCCAGGGTCGCGTCATCGAGCGAGGACAGCCACGGCGTAAATCCCTCGACGATCGGGCCGAAGGCGGCGCGCCCGCGGGCCGGCACGGCCGAGCATCTGACCACCTGGAACGGCCGTTCGAGCCGCCCGACCCGTCGCACCGCCTCGGTCACGAGGCGCGTCACGCCCACGCCGCCACGGCCGGACAGCAGCAGCCTGGGGCTGCGTCCATCGGCGGCGGCTTCGAGGGCGACGGCGAGGTGGGAGAGCTCGCGCTCCCGACCCACGAACCGTTCGCTGCTGAACTTCGCGGGCATCGCTGCCATCGTGCCACACGACCAGGCCCGCGCGATCACCTTCCACGCGGCTACGCTTCCGCGGCGATGCAGGACGAGCCACCGAATCCGGTGCCAGCTGACGACGCCGCGCCCGATGCGGCGCCGGCGCCGTCCCTGTGGCGCGACCGCGCGTTCGTCGCGATCTGGTCGGCATCGACGGTCTCGATCTTCGGCTCGCTGATCACGCGAACCGCGCTGCCGTGGGCGGCCATCCTCACGCTCGATGCGGGGGCCATGGACATCGCGGCGCTGCGTGGCGTCGAGCAGGTCGCCGGGCTCCTCGTCGGGCTGTTCGCGGGGGCGTGGGTCGATCGGCTTCGCCGCCGGCCGATCATGATCGGCGCCGATCTCGGGCGCGCACTCCTCCTGGGCTCGATCCCGGTCGCGTTCGCCGTCCATGCGCTCGGCATGACCCAGCTCATCGTGGTCGCGTTCCTCGCCGCGATGCTGTCGACGGTCTTCGACGTCGCGGATCGGTCGTACCTGCCGAGCGTCGTGGCGCGTCGCCACCTCGTCCGCGCCAACAGCGCGCTGACCGCCAGTGCGTCGGTCGCCGAGTTCTCGAGCTTCGGGATCGGCGGCTTCCTGATCAACATCCTGACGGCGCCGATCGCGATCGCGTTCGATGCGATCTCGTTCGTCGTGTCGGCGCTGCTCCTGGGCACGATCCGCAAGGCCGAGCCGCCACCGAAGCCGGTCGAGCACCGCGAGCCCGTGCTCCACGAGATCCGCGAGGGGCTGCGGATCGTCGCCCACTCGCCGACCCTGCGGGCGCTCGCGCTGTCGCACGGCGGCACGCACATCCTGTGGGGCATCTTCGGGACGGGGTACCTGCTCTACGCCCGCGACCAGCTCGGCCTGGATCCCGCCGCCACCGGCATCATCGCCGCGCTCGGCGGCGTCGGGTCGCTCGCGGGCTCGCTGGCCGTGCCGTGGGCGTTGCGCAGGTTTGGCGTCGGCCGGACGATTCTCGGCGGCATGGGCCTGTTCACGATCGGCAACTTCCTGATCCCGCTCGCGCCGTCGGGCGCGCCACTGCTCGCCGCGGGATTCCTGATCACCCAGCAGCTGATCGGCGACTCGGGCGGCACGGTCTACGAGATCGTCGAGACGTCCGTGGTGCAGTCGAGCGTCCACGACCGCGTGCTCGGCCGGGTGAACGCCTCGATCTTCGCGTTCACGACCGGCGCGACGCTCCTCGGCGTCATCCTCGGCGGCGTGATCGGCGAGGTGCTCGGCCTGCGAACCGCGTTCTTCATCGGCATGGTCGGCGCGGTCATCGCGATCGCGGCCGTGTGGTTCTCGCCGGTCCGCCACATGCGCGACACGACGATCTCCGACGGACCGGTCATGCCCGGCGACCAGTCGCCGCTGACCGAGTAGCGGGGGTCGCCTGGCATCGTGCCGCCCCATCCGCGGAACACCCTGAACGAGCTCTCCGGCGAGGAGTGGCTGTATTTCACGAAATCCGTGTGGACGACGGCGTACCCGTCCGAGCTCGGTCACGCCCTGCGACGGCAGCACGGTGCGAACAAGCCGCCGCGCCTCATGGCCAAGATCATCGAGTTCTTCACTCGGTCCGGGGACCTGGTCCTGGATCCGTTCGCGGGTGTGGGCGGCACGCTCCTGGGCGCCGCGATCGCGCGCGGGCCGCGGCGGGCGCTGGGGATCGAGCTGTCACCGCGCTGGGCGTCGGTCTACGCGGAGGTCGTGGCGGAGGCGCTCGCCGCCCGAGGCGGATTGGGGCCCGAGCTCGCCGACCTCGGCTCGAACGATCCGGGCGGCACCCGCACATTCGACCCGTCCCGTTGCGAGATGCGCGTCGGCGATTCCCTGGCGATCCTGCCGACCCTGGAGCCGGAGTCCGTCGACTTCGTCGCCACCGACCCGCCGTACAACGTGCAGCTGCCGATGACGATGTCCGGCGGCAAGCTCGCCGAGGCGTTTGCGAACCGCAAGACCGACTACGCGATGGTCACCGACGATCCGGCGGACCTCGCCAACGCGGCCGACTATCCCGCGTTCCTCGATCGCATGGAGGCGGTGCTGGGCGAGCTCGCGCGGGTGTTGCGCCGCGGCCGCTACGCGGTGCTGATCGTCCGCGACGCGTACCAGGATGGACGCTATCTCTTCACTGGCTCCGACCTGGCGACACGCGCGGCCTCCGTGGGCCTCGTCCCCAAGGGCGACCTCATCTGGTACCAGGCCGGCACCCGTCTGCGCCCGTACGGCTACCCCACCGGCTTCGTGCCCAACATCACGCACCAGCACCTGCTCGTCCTGCGCCGGGAGCCCGCGAAGAAGCGCTGAGCCTCAGATCAGCAACAACCCGTTGCCTTCCGGCGTCCTGCCGGCTCGCAGCGCTCTGAGCACCTGCCGGCCGTCCAGCGGAAACGTGGATCGCAGCGCCTCGCGATGCTCCGCCAGGAACGCCCGGTTGTGCGCCGTGTCGTTCACGAGCAGGACGAGCACGTCGGCGGCGCCGTCGCGCAGCTTCGTCTGGCAGCGTCGGTCGAGCGCCTGCGCGTCGCGCAGCCGGCTCTCCGCCTCGAACACCACGAGCTTGCCTTCGAGCCGGACCATCGCGTCCCACGCGCGCGGGTCGCCACGATTCGGGAAGGGAACCTCCGTCGCGAGGGGAGGCAGGTTCGGCAACAACGTTGGAACACGAGCGAGCATCGCGAGCTGCCCGCTGTCGATCGCCGGCCCCGCGCCGACCTCGGC
>DASSHR010000300.1:0-2237 GCA_035692745.1 Candidatus Limnocylindrales bacterium
TGAACAAATGTGTCACAGTTCTTAGGAATTATGCATCAAACCAGCTGTGTCTAGCAGAGGAAAGTGCTGGAAGAAAGCACAGACGTACTTGGACGTTAATAGAACTATTAAGTTTCTAGGGAGAATTCCTATAAATTTGGATGCATATATATTCAGACAGCAATCTACTTGGTAAACCGGTTGCCTAGTACAATACTACAGGATGCATCTCCATTTACGAGAAACTATATGATAAGAAACCTATGATTAGTCATTCAAGAGTCGTAAGGTGTGTCACATCTGCAAAATCTGCAGGAGCTAGATAAATTGCAATCAAGGGCAAGATATGAGTGTCATTGTGTTATTCTGCTTTCTCCGCTGAAATAAAAGAACTATCCTACCCATTACTCGGAGCTAGAAGCGATTGTATCTGTAATAAATCTACGAAAGCACTATTTACAAACTGCACATTGTGATATCTTCACCGATCATCATAGTTTCCGATATATCTTTAGCCAGAAGGGCCTAAGCTGAGAAAGAGGAGGTCGATGGAGCTTCTAAAGGGTTATAATGTGATTATCTCATAGCACCTGAGGAAAGCCAATGTGGTATGACATCATTACAAGAATAATTATGCTATTAGTGTAATAATTATGTATTTCAAGTTGTTAAATTTGGAAATAATGGTTGATTGGTATAGACTCGTATTGTGTTCATTGAAAGCAAGATCTCTATTAAGTCTTCTTAGGCAGGATATGCACGACGAACGATAATGATATAACTTCTATGGTGATGTTCATGTCTATTCGATTATGGGCTATGGGTTATGCTGCTTTTGCCACCCATCTTGTTTATGGAAGCAAACAATATATTGCTGAGGTGAAGGAAAAAAAAAGGGATTGAAAAAAAAATGAAAATGAAACTAATTCAAGTATGGGTGATAGCCATTCAAGGAGATAAAAGTGGTAGCTATTCAAGCACGATCTTCCTAGAGAATATGATACATTCTAGTGGTGGATCTGATAGTGACTCCATTATGAAGCAAGAGGAGCCCGTCGTGATTAAGATAACAAGTATATGAATTTATAAAGCCTTGACAAGTTCACTTGTATAATGATAAAGGAAAGTTATAGAGGAAAAAATGTGTGGATGATTGGTTGAGTCAGTCAATTTTGATTGGGCTACCATATTAACCGTCAGTGTAACTTTATTGTGTGGCATGACTTTAGTTACTTAATTAGGTATATGACCAGATATTATATGTGAGGCTAATAAATGGTTAGCTAAAGTACGAGAAAGAAGTTTCCGGGGGTTGGTTCAAATTGAGAATGAGTTTTTTTATATGGTCTTGACTCAGTGACTATTATGACTTGGGTTGCAAATAATGGATACAACTAGGTATATAAGGAAAGCGTTTGGTAAGGAGTAGGGCATGCGACCTCTGAAGAGTTTCACGATCTGTATGTACTGATTGACCCTGGTTCTACATTATTGTATATTCCCCTATGATTAATGATAAAATTAGGATAGAGTTTGAGTGAATAGGGTCTTTCGAGGTATCAACATCAACAAGGGATTCTATCATTGCGAGTCAAATTTATAAAGACTGTTCGGTATTTATTTGTGGTCACTATACTATGAATGATTCGATGGAGTTAGATATGAATGACGTTGATGTGGTTATGGATATGGATTGACTAGTTTCTTATTGTGTTAATCGACAAGGAAGAAAGTTCATTTCCAGTCTCGGGGTAACCAATTATTGAGTTGGCAGGCAATTCCATTCTTTGTTTGATTTTGTTGCTTGTTAAATAAATTGTTGGACAATGAATGTACTGTCATGATCGTTGAAAAGAGACACTCCCCCAAATTGTTTGTATGATTCGACACTGTAACATTCGAGGACGAATGTTCCTAAGGGGGGGAGGATGTTAGGACCCGTATTTTATACATGGGAGCAATTAGGAAATTTGGAACCAAAATTAGAATTAATTGGAAGTTGGAGCATTCGAATATTCTAGCCATATTGAGTTTTAATTTTTGTATTATGATTGTGTCGCTTTCATCAGCTTCGAAATGTCGAATTTAGTCTGTGGGAACTTGCAGAATTTGATTCGGAGTTAAAATAAAGATTTTGGATGATAAATCGCATTTTAGTGGTTACCGGAGCCAAAGTTTGACTTTGGTCAACAATTGAGATTCGGAAGCCTGATTTGGAATTCTGACAATTTCAACAATTTCGTATGGGCAAACTAATG
>DASSHR010000301.1:0-6976 GCA_035692745.1 Candidatus Limnocylindrales bacterium
CGCCCAGATCGGCGCGTTGGCAGTCCTGCTGGTCGGCCAGGCGCTCATCCTCACCCCGGCCGGCGTCACGTGGGGCACCGGCGAAACGCTCATCGCCGCCGCCACGCTCCTGTGGGCGGTCGAGACGATCGTCGCTCGCCGTGTGCTCGCCACCGTCCCGTCGGCGGTCGTGGCCGCCGCGCGACTCGGCTTCGGCATGATCGTGCTCATCGCCTATCTCGCCCTCACCGGCGGCCTCGCGGGCATCGCCGCGCTGCAGCCTGTCCAGTGGACGTGGGTGCTCGTCACCGGCCTGTTCCTGGGCGGCTACGTGGCCAGCTGGTTCGGGGCGCTCCAGCGCGCGCCGGCGAGCCTCGTCACGGCCATCCTGGTCCTCGGCGCGCCAGTCACCGCGGCCATTCAGGCGTTCGCCTCCGGCAAGGTGCCGGCCACCCCGATCCTCGCCGGCCAGGCGCTTGTCCTCATCGCCGGCATCGCGATCGCGGTCGTTGCGATCCGCCGTCGCTCGCTCGTCGCGGATCCCGTGGCGGTGTGATGCTCGGAACGGCGGCCGTCGCGAACCAGGTCGCGGAGACTGCCGCCCGGCCCGCCTCCGACTGGAACCGGCCGATCCGCCCCGCGCCCGGCCCCATCCGCTTCGCACGCTACGCCTTCGGCCCGAACCGGCTCGGCTACTGCGGCCCGGACGAGGCAGGCGAGCTGTTCGCACAGGCGACCGCGGGTCACGAGCTGCCGCGCCTGCGCGAGCTCGCCGCCCAGTTCGAAGGCGCGTACCCGTACCTCGCCCTCATCGCCCACAGCGCCGGAATCGCCGACCCGCTGGATGCGCGCGTGGTCGCCGCGTACTGGCTGGGCGGGCCGCTCCTCGACACGGTTCGACCCGCGGCGCTGGGCCGCAACCTCGAGACGCGGTTCCGGCCCCGGCTCACCGGCGGCGACGGCTGGCGCTGGCTGGGCGCGAAGGCGAACGCCGGCGCGGTCCCGAACCACGCGTTCCACGTGCTGGACGTGTTCCCGCGCGTCGGGTTGATGCGCACCGGCGACGTCGACAACGCGCTCAAGGTCATGGATTCGTGCCGCGTCCGCTGGGGCCGGATCCTGGAGCGCGATGGCGACAGCCTCGTCGTGTCTGCGGTGCCCCTGGAATACGCGAACGGGAAGCTCCAGCTCGGCGCCCCGCGCGTCGAGCGCATCCGCGGCTGGGTCGATGGCAAGGGCTTCGTCGACGATGCGACGGTCGGCGACGTGATCGCGATCCATTGGGACTGGGCCTGCGAGCGGCTCGACCTCGCCCGACTGGCCGCCCTGCGCACCGCCACGACGCGGGAGCTCGCGCTCGCCAACCAGACGGTCTGAGGGGTCGGGCCAAAGGGCCCGTAGACGGACCGAATCACGATCGCGAGTTCGCCACTTCCGGCACGCATGCGCACATGCGCATGGGTCCGATGCTGTGGTCATGGACGAGATCACCAGCCTCCAGGCGGAGGTCCTCAAGGTCCTGAGCTCACCGAAGCGACTGGACATCCTCCACGTCCTCCAGGCGGAGCCGATGGAGGTCGGGCGGATCGCCGATGAGCTCCGCCTCCCGCAGCCCAACGTCTCCCAGCACCTCGCCGTGATGCGCGCCGCCGGCCTCGTGGAATCCGAGCGGGCCGGCCGGGAGATCCGGTACCGCCTGGCGGACCCCGACGTGATCGTTGCCTGCAACGTCATGCGCGGGGTGCTGGAGCGCCGGCTCGCGCGCCTGGCGCGGGTGGCCGACAACGCGCGCATGCACGAGCTCCTCGTGCCCGTCAGCTGAAGGAACCTGCCATGGACGAACCGCTCAACCTCGTGCTCTTCTCGGGCACCGACGACAAGCTCCAGGCGGCCGCCGTCCTCACGGCCGGCGCCTCGGCGCTCGGCAAGCCCGTCAACGTCTTCCTGCAGTACTGGGCGCTCGACGCGTTCCGGCGCGACCGGATCGATCGCGACCACGGGCTCGCGCCCGAGGCCGGCCCCGAAGGCCGGACGCACGTGGACGACCTTCGCCGTGCGGGCCAGGTCAGCTGGGCCGAGACGCTGCGGCAGGCCAAGGACCTGGGCGCGGTCGACATCCAGGCCTGCTCGCTGTCGATGGACCTGCTCGACCTCGACGAAGCCGACCTCGACCCGCTCGTCGATGGCGTCGAGGGCGTGACCGCGTTCTACCTCAACGCCGGTGCGGGCCAGGTCGTCTTCATCTGATCGCTCGAAAGGAGCCACCACCATGACCACGCTCGAGATCGCCGTCCACGTGGATGCGCGCGGCCTGTCCTGCCCCATGCCCATCGTGAAGACGGCGCAGGCCGTCAAGCCGCTCGCGCCCGGCGCCCTCGTCGAGGTCCTCGCCACGGATCCCGGCTCGCAGCGCGATTTCGTCGCCTGGTCCCGGGCGACCGGTCACGAGCTCGTCGAGCAGGCCGTGGACGGCACCACTTACCGCTTCGTCATCCGCCGGAAGTGAGGCCCGACATGCCGCGCACCATCGATCCCATCGCCGAGGCCATCGCGGATGCCGAGGGCATCCCCGAAGCCTTCACGGATGCCTTCACGGCTCCCGTGCCCGCCGCCGCGCTGGACGCCGGCGCCGAGCGGCAGCCCCGCGAGCTCGTGATCATCTGCTACAGCGGCGATCTCGAGAAGACGTGGGCCTCGCTGATCCTCGCCTCCACGGCCGCCGCGAGCGGCGTGCCCACGAAGATCTTCCTGACGTTCTGGGGCCTCCAGACGTTCGTGAAGGACTCCGTTCGCGTCACCGGTCGCAACTGGATGCAGAAGATGCTGAGCGTCATGCAGCGCCCCGGCATCAGCCACCGGAAGCTCTCGAAGATGAACTTCCTGGGCATGGGCCCGTGGATGATGGGCAGCCTCGCGAAGCGATACGGCGTGGCGAAGCCGAAGGAGCTCCTCGAGGCCTGCCAGGCGCTCGGCGTCGAGCTCATGCCCTGCCAGATGACGATGGACATGTTCGGGCTGAAGCGCGAGGACATGATCGATGGCCTCGGCGAGCCGGTCGGGGCGGCCACCGTCATCGAGCTGCTCGCCAACGGCGCAGCACCCCTGTTCATCTGATCGACGACCCCCGAAGGGAGACCTCGCCATGACCGCACTGCTCGAAACCACGTCAGTCCCCGGCGCCGGCCCGGCAGTCATGCGCACCATCGACGCCCGCGGCAGCTTCTGCCCGGGCCCGCTCATGGAGCTGATCCGCGCGATCCGCGAGAGCGCCGTCGGTGACGTGATCGCCGTCCGCTCATCCGACAAGGGCTCGAAGGTCGACATCCCGAAGTGGATCGAGAAGGCCGGTCATCGGCTCCTGTCGGTCGAGGCGCACGACGGCTACGACGAGATCATCGTCGAGAAGGCGCGGTAGGACGATGGACCGCATCGTGATCCTGGGCGGTGGCGTCGGCGGGACGCTCACCGCGAACCTGCTCGCCCGCAAGCTCCACGCCCGCCTCGTGCGTAACGAGGTGGACATCACGCTCATCGACTCGATGGGCGCCCACGTCTACCAGCCGGGCTTCATGTACATCGCGATGGGCGGCGAGCGCGAGGAGCGCCTCACCCGCCCGGAGCGCTCGCTGCTCGACGGGCCGGTGAACCTCGTGGTCGACACCGCCGTGAAGATCGACGACGCGGCGCGCACCGTCGTCCTCGCGAGCGGCGCGATCCTGCCGTACGACTACCTCGTGCTGTCGACGGGCTGCCGGATCGTGCCCGAGACCATCGAGCATTTCGACGAGGAGGCCCACCACTTCTACAGCCCGGCCGGTGCCCGCCGGCTCCGAGACGCACTCGACGCGTTCGAGGGCGGCCTGGTGGTCGTGGGCATTGCCGCGATGCCGTACAAGTGCCCGCCGGCGCCGCTCGAGGTCGCATTCCTCATCGAGGCCGAGCTTCGTGAGCGCGGCCTGCGCGAGCGCAGCGAGGTCCACTTCTGTTCCCCGATCGGACGCGCGTTCACGATCGAAACCGTTTCGGAGATGGCGACCCCGATCTTCGAGCAGAAGGGCATCGAGCTGCACACGTTCTTCAACGTCGAGGCGATCGATCCGGAACGGAAGGTGGTCACGAGCCTCGAGGGCGAGGAGCTCGGCTACGACCTCCTCGTGCTGGTGCCGCCGCATCGGGGACAGCAGCTCGTCATCGACTCAGGCCTGGCACCCGCGCCGGGCGGCTGGCTCCCGACCGACCGCCACAGCCTTCGGGTCGGCGGGCGACCGAACGTCTTCGCGCTCGGCGACGCCACGGACCTGCCGCTGTCGAAGGCCGGCTCGACCGCGCACTTCGAGGCGCCGGTGGTGGCCGAAGGCATCGTCGCTGCCATCGAGGGCCGCGAACCCGCGGGCAGGCATGCCGCCTACGAAGGCCGCGTGATGTGCTTCTTCGAGGTCGGCGACGGGAAGGGCACGCTGCTCCGCTTCGACTACGAGCATCCGCCCAAGCCGCCGAAGCCGAACGCGCTCTGGCATCTCGGCAAGATCGCGTTCAACAAGACCTACTTCCACACCGTCCCGAGAGGACGAGTCTGAGCGCTGGTCCACACCGACAGCTGCCCCGGCGCGACGATCACGAAGCCGGCGCAGCTGCTGCCTGCGCAGCGGCTGCCCGCGCGTCGCCGCGCGCCGGGCTGCCGCGGGTGCCGGCTCGACGGCTATTCGCAGCCGCTGATGACCCCGTGCGACTTCTCGGTGTTCACGCCCTTGAGGCAGTAGGCGCTGTGCCCGAGCAGCGATTCGCTGAAGCCGTTCAGGTAGTTGCCGCTGGAGCCCGGCAGCCCGTTGTCGACCGAGTCCTCACCGCCGGGAACTGCGAATCCCCAGGCGGCGAAGTCCACGCCGACGCTGGGCAGCCAGACCCAGTTGCCGGTCACGACCGGCTCGCTGCAGCTCATGCCGCAGGCGGGCGCGGGCCGACTGATGTTGGCGCACGAATCGGCGAAGGCCGTGCCGGCGAGGGCGAGCGCGAGGATGACGCCGAAACCGGCGCCGAGAGCGCGATGGCGCATGGAGCACCTCCTGTACGGGAGCGCGCTGGGGCCGCGGTGTGAGCGGCCGGAACCCAGTCCGCACGTCGGCGGCAGCGTCAGAACGACGCGCCGCGCATTGGCCATCGGGGAGCGGCGACTCCTCGATCGGCGACCACCACCGTGCGCTGGTCGATTCACCGTACCACGCTGCCGCCGATCGGGATTGCGAGCCGTACCATGCCGCGCATGGGTGACTTCGTGGTCAACGGCGCGCAGATCAAGTGCAGCCAGGCGATGCCGCCGGGCAAGGCGGTGCTCACGGTGCTGCCCACGGGCATGGTTGATGCCGGCAACATGCCGGTGGCGACGATCATGGACTTCAAGCCCATGGCGAACATCCCGACGTTCGGCATGTGCAACTCGAGCACGAACCCCGCCGTCATCGCCGCGACCTCGGCCGCGAGCGGTGTCCACACGCCTGCTCCGTGCGTGCCCGCGATCACCAATCCGTGGTCGCCGGGCTCCGCGAAGACGACGGTCGGTGGGCTCGCCGCGCTGACCAAGGACAGCAAGTGCATGTGCATGTGGACCGGAAACGTCACGGTCGAGAGCGAAGGCCAGCAGAAGGCCAGCGTCGGGTGATTCCTGTGTGCGCACCGCGCCGCCAGCGCCCGTGACCCACGTCTTCCGCCGCTCGAGCGACCCCGGAGTCGCGGTCGCCGTCCGCGCCGAGGGCTCGACCATCTGGGACGCGAAGGGCCGGGCCTACCTGGATGGCGCCGGTGGCGCCGTCGTCGTGGGCGTCGGGCACGGGCGGCGGTCGGTCGTTGACGCCATCGCGCAGCAGGCGGGCGCCGTCGCGTATGCCCACCCGACCGCGTTCACGAGCGACGTCCTCGAGCGCTACGCGGACGCCCTCGCGCCGCACCTGCCGATGGCAGATCCGGCGATCTACCCCGTGGCCGGCGGCTCCGAGGCGATGGAGTCGGCGCTCAAGCTCGTCCGCTCGTATCACGTCGCCCGTGGCGAAGCCGATCGATGGATCGTGTTCGGGCGCTGGGGGAGCTACCACGGCAACACGCTGGGGGCGCTGGACCTGTCCGGCCGCAAGCCGCTGCGCCGTCCCTACGAGGCATGGCTCGGGCGGTTCCGCCACGTGTCCGCGGCGTACCCGTACCGCGCCGGCGAGCCGGGGGCGAACGCCCTGGGCGATGCCGACGAGCTCGCCGCGGAGCTCGAGCGGGCGATCGAGGCCGCCGAGCCCGGCACCGTCGCCGCCTTTGTCGCCGAGCCCATCGTCGGCGCCACCCTCGCGGCCGCCGTGCCCCCGGACGACTACTGGCCGAAGATCGCCGACGTCTGCCGCCGGCACGGCGTGCTCGTCGTCGCCGACGAGGTGATGACCGGCTTCGGTCGGACGGGCCGCTGGTTCGGCGTCGATCACTGGGGGGTGCGCCCGGACATCGTCGTCGGCGCGAAGGGCGGCACATCCGGGTACGTGCCGTTCGGGCTCGTGGCGGCCTCGGGGCACGTGCGCGACACCGTCCTGTCGGAGCCGCCCGGGTACGTCCACGGCTTCACGTACTCGCACCACGCCGTCGGCGCCGCCGCGGCGGCCGAGGTCCTGCGCATCCTCGAGGACGAGCAGCTCGTCGAGGCGAGCGCCGCGAAGGGCGACCGACTGAAGGCGTTGCTCGAGGACCGACTCGGCGGGCATCCCAACGTCGGCGAGGTCCGCGGCCGCGGCCTCCTCCTCGGCATCGAGCTCGTCGCCGATCGCGAGACGCGAGCGCCCTTCCCGCGCACGGATCGGGTCACGGAGAACATCCTCCGCGCCGCGCGCGAGCGCGGGCTGCTGCTCTATTCCGGCACGGGCCTCGCCGACGGCACGAACGGCGACGCGATCGTCCTCGGCCCGCCCTTCGTCATCACCGACGACGAGATCGAGCAGCTCGTCGACGGCGTCTCGGCTGCGATCGACGC
>DASSHR010000302.1:0-4164 GCA_035692745.1 Candidatus Limnocylindrales bacterium
TCGCGGCCGGCGCATTCGCGTTCAGATCGGCTTGAAGGCCTCGAACGGCTGGCGGCACGCGCGGCAGTAGAAGAGCGAGCGGCACTGGGTCGGCCCGAAGGCGCTGTCCATCGCGACACGGTCGGAGGCGCAATACGGGCATCGGACGTCTTCGGGAGCGGCCGGCGGCGCAAATCCGGAGCCGGCAAGTCGCTCGCGGCCGCGTTCCGAGATCCGGTCGGAGGTCCAGGGGACGCGCCAGGTGAACTGGGCATCAACCGGCATCCCAAGCGGCGCCAGGGCATCGACGACGTTCACCTGGATGACCTCGAGCGCGGGGCAGCCGACGAAGGTCGGGAGCAGCTCGACCGCGATCCGCTCGGCGTCGACGTGCACGTCGAGGACCATCCCGAGATCGACGATCGAGACAGACGGGATCTCGGGATCCGCCACGCGCTCGAGCACGGCAATGACGTCGACGCGCGTTGGCTTCTGCGTGGCGGCTCGCGTCGTGGCGGCGGCCATCACCACGTCGCGCCGTCCTCGGTGTGGCGCACGGCAGTGAACTCGCCCCAGAGCCATCGGAACGCATCGGAGTGGCCCTCGCGACCGCCCTTCGTTGGCGGCATGGTGTGCGGCAACGGCAGCCCGAGGGGAACGAGGACCGCCGTCAGGTCGGCGCGCCAGGCGGCCTCGGCGTCGGCCATCGAGCGCGTCAGCACGCCGGCATCAAGGAGGGTCGCCTCGCCGTCGAGCGGCGTGAAGACCGTTGCAGCATCCGGCCCGAGCCCAGCAAGGGCCGCCTCGAGACGCTGCCGCGCGTCCGCGCCACCGTTCGCCAGGCGATTGATCCACGCGACGAGATGCATGCGGTGGTAGCGCTCCTCGCGGCGGAGCTTGCCGACGAGATCCGCGAGGGGCGGCCAGCCATCCCCGATCGAGGCAAGTCGGGCCTCGTCTGCCAGCTCGTACAGGAAGCGGCGGGCGATCGTGGTTGCCCAGTCGCCGCGCGGGTGGTCGAGCAGGCGCGCGTGACGGTAGTCCTCGGGCTCGCGGTCGTAGGCGATCGCGTCCTCGTCGCGCCCGTCGTCGAGCACCTCGGCGAGCAGCTGGTACAGCGCGCGCGCGTGCCCGAGCTCATCCTGGGAGATCGAGCTGATCGCGACGTCCTCCTCGAGCAGCGGCGCGATGCCGGTCCACTCGGAATCCGTGAAGCCGCTGACGAACTCGTCGTCGGCCATCGCCAGGAGCAGCTCGGCGAGAGGCGCGCGGAGCGCGGGGTCGAGGCGCGGCGGCGCCGCGCGCGTGGGGCCGGTCACTCGGTGCCTCCGGCGCCGCCTTGTCGTCGCCCGCCGGTCCGGTCGTGGCTTTCGGCGCGGGCGGCTGGTTTCGCGGTACCCGCGCGCTCGCGAGCGGCGGCGAGCTTGTCGCGCATCACATAGCCGCCGGGCTTCTTGAAGCTCCGATCGAGGGGCGGGTTCAGGAGGTCGGCGTCCTCGAGGATCGCGATGTCGGCGCGGCGCACGATCCACAGGCGCGTGCTCTCGTTCCGGCGCGAGAACATCTCGCGGGCATAGTGGAGCGCGAGCTCCGGATCCGGGGCCATCACGTTGCCGCCGTGGCGCATCGGGTCGCCGTCCTTCTCCTGGCGAAAGACCTCGTATGGCTCGAGCACCGGGCCGGACGCGCTCGTATGACCGATTTCGGTCGTTGGCGAGGGCCCATCCGAGCCCATGACCGTCGGCGTCATACGAAGGCGGGCTCGGCCGGCGGCAGCACCGCCGGGAGGCCGAACACGGTTGCGCGGACCCACGAGGTGTCGGCACGATTGAGGCGCCGGAACTCGAGACGCTCCTGCGACTTCGGGCCGTGGCCCGTGACGACCGATCGAAGCTCGTCCCAGTCGGGCTCGGTGTACGACCAGGTCTTGGTCGACTCGTCGAGCTTGAGGTTCGGGTCGGGGACCGTCAGCCCGAGCTCCCAGAGGCGCGGCACGTAGATCGTGAGGAACTCCTGGCGGAGCTCCTCGGACGTCTTGGCCTTGATCCGCCAGTGCAGGTCCCGGTCCTTCGCGCGGTCGCCGCGCGGCCCATGCATCTGCATGAGCGGGCCCCACCAGCGGTTCAGCGCTTCCTGGACGAGTTCGCGCTGCGACGGCGTCCCGTTCATCAGGGTCACCACGACGTCGCGGCCGTGCATGATGTGCACCGACTCTTCCCAGCAGACCTTCTGCATCGTCCGCGCGTACGGGGCGTAGCTCGAGTCGCGGAGCGCCTGCTGGGCGACGATCGCCGCTGCATCGACGAGCCAGGCGATGATCCCGATGTCGCCCCAGCTCTTCGTCGGGTAGTGGAAGACGTTGTGGAACTTCGTCTTCCCGGCCATCAGGTCTTCGAGCATCTGTTCGCGGGGCTTGCCGAGGTCCTCGGCGACGCGATAGAGCAGCTGCGCGTGCCCGACCTCGTCCTGGACCTTCGCGGTGAGCGCCAGCTTCCGGCGAAGGGTCGGCGCTCGCATGATCCACTCGCGCTCCGGGAGCACGCCCATGAGCTCCGAGTTGGCGTGCATCTCGACGAAGCGGAGGACGGCGGTCCGATATTCGTCGGGCATCCAGTCGGTGGCCTCGATCTTGCCGCCGGCAATCACGTGCTCTTCGAAATGCCGGTATCGCTCGTCGTGCGGGAGGTCGTCGTTCCAGGGTCGCTCGCTCCGCTGGCGGACCGGGAGCACGGGGTCGAGCGCGAGCGGGTCGGTCATCGGGAGGCCTCCAGCATTCGGAGCATGAGATCGACGTTCAGGTCGGCGATTCGATCGGCCGGCATGCGGCCGGCAGGGTCGTACCAGGTCGCGATGCCATTGAGCGCGCTGAGGAGCGTGTTCGCGGCGATCGCGGGGTCGGTCATCGCGAACGCGCCGACGGCGATGCCGTCCTCGATGCGTCGGCGGAACCGCTGCTGATACGTGTCGCGCCGTTGCAGGATCGCGTTGCGCCGGTCCGCGCCGAGCGCCCGCCACTCGTGGACGAACACGCTCGCCTCGCCGACGTCCTGCGTCAACACATCGACATGGGCACGGACGAGCGCCGCAAGCGCCTCAACGGGATCACCCGGGTGCGTAATTTCGGCATTCGATTCGGCTGCGTCCGCCGCCCGTTCGAACCGGGTCGCCGCGCGATCGACAATCGCCCACAGCACGTCTTCCTTCGAGGTGACGTGCGCGTACAGGCTGGCGCCCTGCACGCTGAGCGCGCGCGCGATGTCGCGGATGCTCGTGCCCGCGTAGCCGTGCTCGCGGAACAGGTCGCTGGCGACATCTTCGATTGCCTGCCGGCGGCTGATCTCGACCAAGCCCTCGTTCGACTCCTTCCTAACTAACGATCGTTAGGGTACCCGTTGACGAATCTTCGTCAAGCGCAGACCGGCTCTCGTGAGATGCTGCAGCCATGGACAGGCGAGTGCGCGTCACGCTTCCCTTGGACCTCGTGGAGAGCCTTCGCCAGATCGCGCCAGGTCACGCGCTGAACCGATATGTCATCCAGGCGATCCGAGAGCGACTGCGCCGGGACCGGTGGGAATTGCTCCAGTCTGCCGCTGGAGCGTGGAAGGACCATCCAGATTTTCCGACCGACGAGTCAGTTGTCGAATGGGTTCGGCGTGGGCGCGAGGAGGTCAACAACTCCAGAACTGAGTGAGCTCTCGCTCACCTCAGTCAGCGTCGCGGAACGTCACGCGAGAGGCATCAGCGCAGATTGCAGAGCGGCCCATTGCACGGCGTTGTGGTCCGCGCGAGCTGTCCTGAACGCGCATCGACGACAACGAGTGCCGTATTGAACCCCGGGAATCCGGCGATTGGAGGCGCAACGACCTGCACCAGGTACGCAGGAAATGGCGTACGGTCCGCGACGCCTCCCCCGTAAGGTGCCGGCCCGACCGCTGGCGTGTAGTTCGCGAGGAACACGAAGCCCACGCTCGTCCAAACGATCTCGCCGTGGCCATCGGGTCCGGGAAAGCCGACGCCTCTCGACGCCAGCGCCGTTTGGATCGCCTCATCTCGGGTGATCGCAACCTGTACCGCCTGAACAACAGTTAGGGGATCGACGCCGATGCCCGTGTGCACGGCTATCGCCTCCCGCACTTGCTCGGGCGGAAAGGGCGTCAATGCCGCGAGTCCGAGCGTTGGTTCGAC
>DASSHR010000303.1:0-2263 GCA_035692745.1 Candidatus Limnocylindrales bacterium
ACGATGTCGTCGGGCAGGAGCACCGCGAACGGCTCATGGCCGATGAGGTCCTTGGCCATCAGGATCGCGTGGCCCAGGCCGAGCTGCTCCTTCTGGCGCACGTAGGCGAGCTGGGCCAGGTCCGTGATCGCCCGGATGCGCCGGAGCTTCTCGATCTCGCCCTTCTCCTCGAGGACCTTCTCGAGCTCGTAGTTGAGGTCGAAGTGGTCCTCGATCGCGCCCTTGTGGGTCGAGGTGACGATGATGATCTGCTCGATCCCCGCGGCAACTGCCTCTTCGACACCGTACTGGATGATCGGCTTGTCGACGAGGGGCAGCATCTCCTTCGGCTGTGCCTTCGTCGCCGGCAGGAAGCGGGTGCCCCAACCCGCAGCCGGGAACACAGCTTTTCGGACGCGCATCGAACCTCACGGAATGGGCCGGAACGGGATCGTGGCCAGGGGCGAGGATACCACCGGGTACCTGGCGGCCGGCCCTTCGACGCCCCGGCCGAGCTCGGGTTACGCCGTCGGCGACGCGTCGACGGGGCCGTGGAGGGAGGTGATGAACTCCTCGACGAGGGCGGTGAAGACCTCCGGCTGGTCGACGTTGGACAGGTGGCCGGCACGCCGGATCATCCGCCGGGTGACCTTGTCCACGCCCTGCAGGAAGCGGTCCTGGCCGATCCGGAACACGACGTCGAGCTCGCCATTGATGACGAGGATCGGCCCGCCGTAGGACTTGAGCGGTTCGCGGTAGGCGCCCTTGGCGAGCCCGAGCACCGCGTTCCCGCCGCCCTTCGCGAAGTGCCCGCCCGCCGTGATCGCGGTGCCGCGCTCGCGACCGTACCGCTGCCGGAACCAGGCCAGCGCGACCTGGCTCACGGCGCGCTCCGGGGTGAGGCGCAGGAACCATCCGTACAGCTGGAATGCCAGCCGGCTCACGCCCGCCGGCTCGCGAGTCATCCCCGCAATCACCAGCCCACGCACCCGTTCCGGATGCCGGCCCGCGACCAGCACGGAGGTGTAGCCGCCGAGCGACAGCCCGACGACCACCGCCTGGCCGCCGGCCTCGGCATCGATCGCCCGGGTGACCGTGTCGACGGCGCGGTCGAGGGTGAACCGCTCCGCGCGCTGCGTGCCGTGGCCGGGCAGGTCGACGCTGATGCAGCGGTAGCGCTGCGACAGCGCATCGATCTGAGGGCGCCACACGGAGTGACCCATCATCGCCCCGTGCACGAAGACGATCGCCGGCGCATCCGGAGGCCCTTCGACGGTCCAGTAGACCGCGGGTTTTGCCGCGCCCACGGGCGGTGGCTCGGACGTCAGGACGGCCGGCGGCTGCGGCCGGGTGTCGGGCATGCCCGACATGCTACGAGTGGCCCTGCCTCCGTGTCGGCCCGCCTGGCCGGCCCGCGCGTCAGCTCGCGCTCGGCTCCGCAGGCTCCTGGCGCGTGCCGCCGAGGCGGATGCCGGTGAACGGCACGCGCAGCTCGCGGAAGGCCTCGATGGACACGAGGAACCCGAGCAGGATCAGCGCGATCCCCACGAGCTTGCTCGCCTGGAAGATCTCCGTCGCCCCACCCTTCACCCCGAAGTCCGTGCCCGAGATGAGCAGCGCGCCGGCGGCGATGAGCAGCGTCGCCGGGACGCGGCTGTGCAGCCGGCCCAGCACGAGCGCCTTCAGCGCGCCCGGCAGCGACGCCACGAAGTTCACGACGAGCGCCACCGGCCCGATCAGCAGGTTGAAGAGCATCACGTCGCCCTTCTGCTCGGGATCCAGCGAGTAGTCGAGGACGCGCCGCTTGGGCATGAACACGTAGGCTGAGAACAGCGCCCCGAACACCAGGGCAAGGCCACCGGTCACGTTCATGAACGGCGTCAGCAGCCGCAGCATCCCCGGCAAGGGGGAGAGCACCGGCACGCCATGGCTGTCGAGCTCGATGGCGCCGTCGGGCAGCGGTGCGGCGACGACGAGGACGAGGCCGATCAGCGTGACCACAACGACGCCGATCGCGGCGATCCGCGGCCAGCGCTCGTTCTGGAAGTACGTCTCGGCGCCGATCGCGAGCGCGAGGATCAGCGCGCCGATCAGGTACAGGAACACGAGCGGTCCGACATCGGGATAGTGATTCTTCGACTGACTGAGCACCGTGAACACGCCCGACAGGGCGACGAGGACGGCGTACGCGTAGCCGAACCGGGTCCGGGCGAGCAGCATCGCCGTCCCCAGGCCGAACCAGCCGACGTTCAGGACCGCGCCGGTCAGGTACCAGACGCGGAAC
>DASSHR010000304.1:0-1892 GCA_035692745.1 Candidatus Limnocylindrales bacterium
GATCCGCGGCCGCGACGACCTCGCGCACGAGGCGTCCGAACGTCGCAGCATCGATCGGCCGGCCGTCGATCTCCAGCCGCTCCCGGTAGCTGACGAGATGGGGCTTGGGCGTCGTCCCGACGCGGATCCCGGCAGCGCGCATGGCACTCCCGGCCAGGGCGAGGACGGAGCCCTTGCCGTTGGTGCCACCGACGAGGGCGCCGCGCACCGCGAGCTGCGGATCACCGATGGCATGGAGGAGGGCCCGTGTTCGACCGAGACCGAGGCGGATCCCGAATCGGCCACCTTCGGTCAGGGTGGCGACCGCGGCGCGGTCGTCGGCGTCCGCGTCAGGCACCGCGGCGGCGAGCGAGCGTCCCGGGCTCAACGCCCGCTCAGCTCCTCCTCGTAGAAGACGCACTGGTTGAAGCGCGGCGACAGGCAGACGTCGTTCACGTAGCTCTGCTCGAGGTGGACCCCGCCACGGAGCTGGCAGCGCGAGACGACGCTGTCCTGGCGCACGATGCCCTTGAGCAGGTGGGGCGCGTGGATCGGCAGGGCGCCACGCGATCCCGTCACGTAGAAGTGCGGGCAGACGTTGCGCCGAAGGTTCGGCAGCCCGAACGCGCGCGTCCGCGCCGGGTCCGGCATCCGCATCCCGCCGCCGATGGGAATGCCCAGTCGCGTGCCGGGCGGCCGGCCGGCCTGCGCCGTGATCATGCGATCGGGCTCGGCATCGGCACCCGGTGCGGGCACGGTCGAGACCCGCGCGATCGGGCCCAGGCCGAACGGCGGACGTCCGGCAATGCGAACAGTGCGACCCGTCTTCGGACCGCCAGGCTGCACGAGCTCCCCCACTCCGATGCGGCGTGCTCCCGCCGCGCCGATCCAGCGTACACCGGCCGACGCGGCACCCGTCGGCGCATGCGACGATAGGCGGCGCGCATGCCATCCCGACGTTCCAGCTCGCACGTGCGGCCCCGCCCCCCGTCCCGCGGTCGACCGACGGCCCAACCGGTCAAGGTCGCCAGCCCGGATCGGCGCCGCGTGCGCCAGTACCAGGGCCTGGACGCCCGGCGACCGAAGGCGCCGCTGGTGAGCCGCACCGTCCTTCGCCTGGGGATCGCCGCGCTCGCCGTGGTCATCTTCGTGTTCGTCAGCGGCGCGATGGGCCCGATCCTCGGGACGTTGGCGAATGGCTTCGGGACCGCGTTCGGGAAGCTCACGGCGACACCCGTGCCGTCCGCAACGGACCTGCCGCCCGCCGGCGCCCCGAGCATCGCGTCGCCCGCGCAGCCCTTCACGAACCAGGCGGAGATCGAGCTGACCGTGACGGTGCCGCAGGAGGCGGTCGGCGACCCGTCCGCCAAGATCCGCGTCTACCTGGAGCTCGAAGGCCTCGATCCCGCGCCGGTCGTCGACGTGCCCGTCGGCACCACCAGCCGCATGACCGTCCCCTTCGAGCTGACGGCGGGGAAGAACAACATCACGGCGACGCTGTTCCGGGGCACCGAGGAATCGGAGCCGTCGCCGGTCGTGACGTACGTGCTGGACCAGGACCCGCCGAAGATCACGGTCAAGTCGCCGAAGAACGGCGCCGCGGTCGACGTCCCGGACGTGACGATCTCGGGCACCACGCAGCCGGGCACGAGCCTCGTCGCGCTCAATGCGGCGAACGCCACCTCGATCTCGTCGCAGGCGGACAAGGACGGCAAGTTCGAGTTCGGAATGCTCCTCGCGCCGGGCACGAACTCGATCACGATCACGGGGACGGACCCCGCGGGCAACACGAACAAGGTGACGCTCAAGCTCCTCCAGGGCTCGAAGGAGATGGGCGTTCGACTGACCGCCTCGAGCTACCGCATCTCGGCGTCGAAGCACCCGGCCTCGATGCAGCTCGCGGTCCTCGTCAC
>DASSHR010000305.1:0-1201 GCA_035692745.1 Candidatus Limnocylindrales bacterium
ATGGGCTCTCGAGCAGGGCCGTGACTGCTACCTCGTGCCTGGCCCCATCGACGCGCCGGCCTCCGCGGGCTGCAACGGGTTCCTCCGGGACTGGCACGACCTCGCGAAGATCGTGTCCGGCATCCCGCAGCTGCTCGACGACCTCGGGCTTGCCGCCGAGGCAGGATTGCCGGTGCTGCGGGCCCCCGATCCGGCTCCCGCGCACGGCACGGCGATCGTCAGCCCCCGCGTGAAGCAGCCATCCGCGTCATCGGTCCTGCGCACCAGCGAGCCGGCCGAGCGCGCCGTGGCGGAGGCCATCGTCCACGGCGCCGTCACGGCCGACGAGCTGGTTGCGGTCACGCGGCTCAGCATCGGCGCCGTCCTGGGCGCACTGACGCGACTCGAGTCCCGCGGTCTCGTCCGAGCGATCCACGGCCGCTATGAGCCCGTGGGGCCGCTCGCGGGCGTGGATCCGAAGGCTGCGTAAGGGAAGGGTTGAGATGTCGTAACCGCCCCTAACGGCACCGTGCGACGCTTCGTTATGCCTTCCGACGCTCCCATCGGCGTCACGAGCACGAGGTGATCTCCTGATGCAGCACATTCGAAGCGCGATCCTGGCCATCGGCCTGCTCGCAATTTCCGCGGGCGCCGTGTTCGCGGCCGGTCCGGCCCAGCAGGCGCTGTCAGCAGCGAATTCGCATGCGGCAGCGGCCCTTGTCGCCGCGGGCGCAGCGGCCGCGGAAGCGGCGACGAGCGCGAGCGACGCCCTGACGTCGGCCGCCGCCGCAGCCGATGCGGGCCTCGCCAAGGCGATGGACGCGCTCAGCTCCAACCCCACGGACAGCGACTCGGCGGGGATCGCCGGCGTCACGAAGGCCGCGGCGGCAGCTGATGCCGGCATCGCGCATGCCCAGGACGCGATCTCGAACATCCCGAGCCACCCGAGCAAGCCCTAGCCAGCATCTCCAGGTCTGATCGCCGAACGACCCCCGGTACCTCCGGGGGTCGTTTCGTTTCCGGGCGCCGGTGCTATCGTCCCGGCCGTGATCCGGGCCATCCTGCACCTCCTGAACGACCAGCCGCTCGCGGTCGACCTCGTCGAGCCCCCGGCGGCCGGCGACATCTCGGTCATCTGCACGAACCTGCGGACGATCGACGGCAAGAAGCCGGTCTTCATCGACTTCGCGAACTCGACGTTCGCGTTCCCGATGTCCGCGGT
>DASSHR010000306.1:0-7206 GCA_035692745.1 Candidatus Limnocylindrales bacterium
GCCGTCTTCTTCAACGCGTCGGCGTCCTCGGGCGTGAACGCCCGCAGGGCGTGCTGCACGCGATTGCCGAGCTGCGAGAGGACGGACGATGGCACGTCGGTCGGCGCCTGGGTCACGAAGTACACGCCGACCCCCTTCGACCGGATGAGCCGGGCCGTCCGTTCGACCTGGTCCATGAGCGCCTCGGAGGCGTCATCGAAGAGGAGATGCGCTTCGTCGAAGAAGAAGCACAGCTTGGGCTTCGGGAGGTCGCCGGCTTCAGGAAGGTCCTCGTACAGCCGGGCGAGCATCCACAGCATGAACGTGGAGAACAGCCGCGGCTTGTCCATGACGTCGGACAGCTCGAGGACGCTGATGATCCCCTGCCCGTCCGGCGTGGTCCGCATCAGATCGTCGACGTCGAACTCCGGCTCGCCGAAGAAGACGTCGGCGCCCTCCTGCTGGATGACGACGATGCTGCGCAGCAGGACGCCGACGGTCGCGGTCGACATGCCGCCGTAGTCCTTGAGGAACGGCTTGCCTTCGTCGGAGGACAGGAACTTCAGCGTCGCGACGAGGTCCTCGAGGTTCAGCAGCGGCAGGCTGTTGTCATCGCAGTACTTGAAGATCAGGGCGAGGACGCTCGTCTGGGTGTCGTTCAGGTCGAGCACCTTGCCGAGCAGCAGCGGCCCGAAGCTGCTCACCGTGGCGCGGACCTGCGCGCCGAGCTTGCCGCTGAGGGACAGGAACTCGACCGGGTGGCTTGCCGGGCTGAACGGCACGCCGAGGGACGCCATGCGGTCGACGACCTTCTGGTTTGTCGCATCGCCCGCGGACGCGAGGCCCGTCAGGTCGCCCTTGACGTCCGCGATGAACACCGGCACGCCGGCCTTCGACAGCTGGCCGGCCATGAGCTGCAGCGTCTTCGTCTTGCCGGTGCCGGTGGCGCCCGCGACGAGCCCGTGCCGGTTGAGCATCGACAGCGCGACCTGGACGTGCGGCTCCTGGACGACGTCGTCGCCGAGCATCGCGCCACCGAGCACGATCCCGGGCTCGCTGAGCGCGTACCCCTGCTCGATCGCTGCCTGGAACTTCGCGTCCACGCCGGGAGCCTACCGCGTCGACCAGCGCATGGCCGTCACGCGGCCGGCCCGCGGATCGATCCACGCGGCCGCCGGCTTGTCGTCCGCGGCATTGGCGTCCGCGGCATTGGCGCCGCGCGCCAGCGACCCAGCGAGTCGCACCGATGAGCCGGGCGCCTTCGACCGGATGAACTCGCCGTGCTTGCGCAGCAACTGGCGGTTCGCCGCGGTGTCGATGAACAGCCACGCGACGACGACGCGGTACGGCCCGCCGTCGCCGCCGATCGCGGCCCCCATCGCCCCGAGGTCCGCGGCCTTCCGATCGATCGACCGCGCGGTGCCGCCCAGGTCGTCGACCCGGTTGAGGATCTCCACGAGGTAGAGGCAGCGCTGCCGGTCGTCGCGCAGGACGACGTCCGCGACATGCGGCATGCGGGCGGTCGATGTCGCGAGCTCGACGTTCGCCTTGCGGCCGTGCTCCCTCGCGAGTCGCAGCACCAGCTCCTGCGCGGCCAGGTGCCCGCCGTCCACGGGCTCGGTGGCCGCGGTGTCACGTGAGAACGAGACGGCCAACGGCCGCCCGAGCGCAATCCCCACCTGCACCCACAGCTCGAGCGGCGCGTTTGCCCCGTTCCCACCTTCCAAGTCCGCGATTCGAGCTCGGGAACACCCAACGCGATCGGCGAGTCCCTGCTGCGTCAACCGCTGCCTTCGGCGGGCGACCCGGAGTGCGCCGCCGAGGTTGGCGGCGATCGCGGCCGCCTCCCGACGGCCCGCGACGGCGTGCTCGGTTCGCTTGAGCCTCCGCATGTCAATGGGATTGTCAATTCGGCGCTTATCCGGGGCTTACCGGCGCGCCGGCCGCCGCAAACCCGCCGCAAACCCGCCGCAACGACGCCATTCGCCCACGGCCACGCTCAAGCCGGGCCTAACTGCGGGTCGCGAGCCCGAGACGGTGCGGCCTATGGCGTGCGCAACCCCGGAATTGTCAACTCGGTTGACGTGCATCGCGACAAGGGCGAACCGGGTGCCGAAATCAGGGCGGCCACACGCCGCGGCGGCGCCGGTGAGGCAAGGCGCCGGCAAGACGTGCGCGCCCGCAGACGCGCGGGCGCCGGCAAGGCGTTCGCGCCCCGAGCGTGGCCGATCGGCTACTGCGGCGAGGCGAGCACCATGATCCGGAGCTCCGTCATGTCCTCGATCGACCAGCGCAGGCCCTCGCGGCCGAGGCCGGAGTCCTTGACGCCGCCGTAGGGCATGTGGTCGATGCGGTACGTCGGGATGTCGTTGACGATCACGCCGCCGACCTCGAGCTCGTTGAACGCCTGCCAGGCATGGCCGAGGTCGTTCGTGAACACGCCGGTCTGCAGCCCGAAGAACGAGTCGTTGACCTGCTGGATGGCATCGGAGAAGTCTGAGAACGGGAAGACGACCACGAGCGGCGCGAACGCCTCGTTCGAGCAGACCTGCGCCTCGACGGGCACGTTCTCCAGCACGGTCGGGGCGAAGAACGCGCCGTCCGCGCGACCACCCGCGACGACCCGCCCACCCAGCGCAACCGCCTCGTCCACCCAGCGCTGCGTGCGCGCGGCCTGCCCCGCATCGACCATCGGGCCGACATCCGTCGACGGATCCAGCGGATCCCCGACGCGCAGCGCGGCCACGCCGGCCATGAACTTCTCGAGGAACGCCTCGCGGACCTCCTCGTGCACGAACATGCGCTGCACGCTGATGCACACCTGGCCGGAGTACGCGAACGCGCCCGTGAGGCAGCGCTTCGCGGCCCAGTCGAGGTCGGCGGACTTGTCGACGATCACGCCCGCGTTACCGCCGAGCTCGAGCACGACCTTCTTCTTGCCGGCGCGTTCCTTCATCCGCCACCCGACCGAGGGCGAGCCGGTGAACGACAGCAGCTTGAAGCGATCGTCGGCGACCATCCGATCGCCGAGCTCGCGGGTCATCGGCAGGATCGAGACCGCGCCGGCCGGCAACCCCACCGAATCGATGATCTCGGCGACGGTCAGCATCACGAGCGGGTCCTTGCTCGGTGGCTTGAGGACGATCGAGCAGCCGGCGGCGATCGCCGGCGCGACCTTGTGGGCCGCCAGGTTCAAGGGGAAGTTGAACGGCGAGATGCCCGCGACCGGGCCGATGGGAAATCGGCGCGTGATGCCCATCCGGCCCTTCGACGACGCCATGAGGTCGAGCGGGATCGTCTCGCCGTACATCCGCTCCGCCTCCTCGGCGCCCAGCCGGAAGGTGAGCGACGCCCGGTCGACCTCGACCAGCGCATCGCGGATCGGCTTGCCGGCCTCGAGTGACAGCAGCCGCCCGAGCTCCTCGCGCCGCGCCTTGATACCCGCCGAGATCTCGCGCAGGGCGCGGCCGCGCTCGTACGCCGGCAGGACCCGCGTCTCCTCGAACGCACGAACGGCGGCCGTGACCGCCTCCTCGTACTGCGCCTCGGTGGCGTTGTACGTCGCGCCGGCGGGGGTGGCGGCGTCGGCCGGGTTGTCGACGACGAGCAGGTCGTCGCTCTCGACCCAGGTGCCGGCGAGGTAGATGGGATGCGGTTTCGTGGCGGTGAGCGTCATGGGGCGGCTCCAGTGGTGTGTCCCGAGATCGTACCGCCGTGCGGTCGAATCGCGAGTGCGGGTGCAACGATCGCCGGTCGATCCTTCGGCCATGACGAGCCCCGAGGGCGCGAGCGTGCGAGCGCGCCTGTTCGATGCCGATCGGCCCGACGAGCGGCTCGAGCCGGATCGCGCCTTCGAGACGAAGCCGACGGACCACCAGCTGCTGTGGGTCGACGTCACCGGCGAGGTCGCGGCCGATCTCGCCGCGCGCCTGGCGCCGATGATCGACCTGCAACCGCGGACGCTCCGTCACCTGGCCCAGGCCAGCGAGGCGCCGCACGTGGCCCTGCATCGCGATTGCCTGCACGTTCGGATCGCGGCCGATCCGAGCGATCGCGACCGCACGCCGACGGCGTGGCTGGACGTGATCGCGGGCCGGAACGTCGTCATCACCCACCACGACCGTCCCGTGACGTTCCTCGATGACGTCGATTCACGCATCGAACGCGACGCGACGGCTGGCAGCCTCAGCGACGCCGCGTTCTTCACGATCGTCGTCGATGCCGCGATCGCGAGCTACCACGTCGCCGTCGACGCGATCGAGGAGGACGTCGACCGGCTCGACGCGGACGCCCTCCGAGGCGCGACCTCGGGCAAGGCGCTCGGCGAGCTGGTGCGCTGCCGCCGCCGGATCGCCCGGCTGCGCCGGCTGCTCGCCGACCATCGGTCGGTGTTCACCGCGCTCGGCTCGCCGGAGCTGGGCAGCGTCATCGAGGAGCCTGACGAGGCGGCGCTGGTCGCGGGGCTGGCCGCCCACTTCGAGGGTGCGCTGAGCGCCGTCGAGGAGTCGCGGGAGGCCCTGCTCGGCTCGTTCGACGTGTACATGACCCAGACGGCGCAACGCACGAACGACGTCATGAAGGTGCTGACCCTGACGACGGTCCTGCTCCTGCCGGGCTCGATGATCGCGGGCCTGCTCGGGATGAACGTGATCGTGCCATTGAACAAGGACGACCCGACGAGCTTCTGGATCGTCGTTGCCGCGATCGCCGTGCTGGCCGTCGCGATCGTCGCCGTGGCCCGCGCGCGGCGCTGGCTCTAGGTGGAGCGGCGGTAGGACCCGAGCACGCGGACCATCCTGGCCACCGCCCCGAGCTCCGCGATGGCGGCGCTGCAGGACGCGTCGGACCGGTGCGCATCCAGGTCGGCCCAGAAGACGTACTCCCAGGCGGCCGAACGGCTCGGTCGAGACTCGAGCTTTGAGAGGTTGATGCCCCGGTCCGCGAACACGCGAAGGGCCCGAAGCAGGGTTCCCGGCTCGTTCCGCACGCCGAACGCGATCGTCGTTCGGAACGTGCCATCCGCCACCGCCCCGGCAATTCCCGTCGGCCCGGCCGATCCCACCGGCCCGGTTGTTCCCGTCGGCCCGGCGGTTGCGAGCACGAGGAACTTCGTCCGATTGTTAGCCACGTCCTGGATCGATCGGGCGAGCACGGTCAGGCCGAGGACCTCCGCGGCGCGCGACGAGAGCACCGCCGCGGCCGCGTGATCGTCCTGCTCGCGGATGAACCGGCCCGCCCCGGCCGTGTTGTACGTCGTCAGCAGCTGCCACCGGCCGCGGCGCAGGAAGCGCTCCGCCTGGCCCAGCGCCTGGATGTGCGAGTACACGCGCTCGACCGCGTCGAGCTTCGTGCCCGGGAGCGCCGCGAGCGAGAGGTCCACCGGCACGGTGACCTCGGCGGCGATCATGAGCTCGTGCTCGAGCAGCAGGTCGTAGGTCTCGCGCACCGTCCCGTTCACGAGGTTCTCGATCGGCACCACGCCGGCGCGGGCGCGACCCGCAGCGACCGCCTCGAAGACCTCGCGGAAGCCGCCCACCGGGAGTCGCGGCGCATCGGCGCCGAACGCGGCGATCACGGCGTCCTCGGCGAACGCGCCGGGCTCACCCGAGTAGGCGACGGGCGGCTCGGTCGTGGTCACGAATCGATCGTAGCCGACGCCATTCGCCGAGCCCGCCGCCCTGCTACCGTCACCGCTCCGGTTGCCACGAGGTCGTCGGATTGGCACGGGTACGACGAGGTTTCGTGATGCAGCGGTTGCTCTCCATGGTCGCGGTCGGCTTCCTCCTTGCAGCCTGCGGCGGCACGCCGGGCGGTCCGACGCAGACCGGCACCGCCGGCATCGACGACACCCCGACGTCCGGCCCGGACGCGACGAGCGACGGCTCGGGACCCGCCGGCCGGCCGAGCGGCGCCACGGTCCGGATCGTCAACGTCTACAACGGCGGCGACACGGCGGCGTCGATCGACGTCTATGCCGCGCCCTGGGTCGACGAGGGCGCGACGCCGCTCCTCAGCGTCCCGTACGGAACTGCGACCGAGTTCTTCGATCCGACCGTCGCCGACGATGCCGGCGACATGTTCCTGAGCTTCTACCGCCACGGCGAGACCGGCAACGGCAACGAGGTCATGAGCCAGACCGAGACGCTCAAGGGCGGCGAGATCATCACGTACGTCCTCATGAGCGACGCGGAGACCCGCGACGACGGGACGCCGAAGCTCTTCCTGCAGTCGCTGTATCACTCCCCGACCGGTGGCGCGTTCGACGCCACGCCCGCGCCCGGCAAGAGCATCCTCGTCGTCAACATGCACGGCATCGAGCCGGCGGTCACCGCCCCCGAGGGCACCACCTGGTACCTCGCGGCCGGCGGCGGAGGCTGCAAGAAGTCCATCAATGACGGCGAGGACACGCTGACCGCGGCCGGCCCCGGGGACGGCTCGAAGTACGTCTTCGATGCGGGCAGCTACTCGCTGTCGCTCCACCCGTCGCTGCCGGACGGCAGCTTCCCGGATTGCTCCACGACCGCGTTGATCTCGGGCATCGACTACACGGCCGAGGCGGACAAGACCAGCGTGCTCATCGTCTACGCCCCGTCGGCGACCGACATCAGATCGATGGTGCTGCCGCTCGGCTGGTAACCGATCCGGTTCGCGCGTCAGCCTACCCAGGGCAGGTCGGTGTTCGCGTCCGGATCGAGCTCGCCGCGGCGGCCGTGCGTCTCCGGCGTCGAGCCGCGGCGGCCGCTGCTCGCGGCCTCGGCGGCGCCGGCCCAGTGCGCCTCGGCGAGCATCGCGTTGAGCGCCTCGACGTAGGCGTCGATCGAGGCGGCGATGATGTTCGTGCTCCGTGAGCGGCCCTGGTAGAGGCCGGCGGAGCGGCCGCCCTCGAGCCCTGCCGGCGGCTCGATCGCGACGATCACGAGGCCCTCGGCCTCGGGTCCCTCGGCGAGGGCATGCACGTCGTAGCCGGTGAGCTTCGGGTGGCCCGCGAGCACGTCCGCGAGCGCCGTGTCGACCGCCTGGAACAGCGCATCGACGGCCCCGTTGCCCTCCGCGGACGCGCGCCAGTGGTGCTTGCCGGCCTCGATGACGACGGCGCCGCGGCTCTGGACGTTCGAGCCGGACGTGACCGTCCAACGCGTCAGGTGCAGCACCGGGGCCGCCGTCGGGTTCGCTTGTGCCTCGCTCATCTCGCTCCTTCCGCTTCCGCGGCGACCAGGGTCGTGAAGT
>DASSHR010000307.1:0-6638 GCA_035692745.1 Candidatus Limnocylindrales bacterium
GCCGCCACGCGGCCGATCAGGTCCGCGAGCTGACCCGGATCCACGGTGATCGGATCGGTGGCCGCGTTGCGCAGCCGGAGATAGTCGCCGGTCACCCAGTTCGCGACCGGCTTCGCGTCCAGCAAGGGTCCCGCGGCGAGCGTTGCCTCGAACAGGCGCCCGGCGCCGGCGTCTGCCGTCAGGACGGCCGCGTCGTACGCGGACAGGCCGAGGGCGGCCTGGTAGCGCACCCGGCGCTCGGCCGGCAGCTCCGGCAGCTCACCCCGGATCGACGCCAGCCACGCGCCGTCCACGCGCAGCGGTGGCAGGTCCGGCTCCGGGAAGTACCGGTAGTCGTCCGAGGTTTCCTTCGAGCGCATGTGGTACGTCTCGCCGCGGTCGTCGGCCCAGCCGCGGGTCTCCATGCGGAGCTCCTCGCCGGCATCCAGCGCGGCCGCCTGGCGCTCGATCTCGAACGTGATCGCCCGCTCCACCGAGCGGAAGGAGTTCATGTTCTTGACCTCCACCCGCGTCCCGAACGTCTCCGTGCCGCGCGGCCGAAGGGAGACGTTCGCCTCGACGCGCATCTGGCCGCGCTCCATATCCGCATCGGACGCACCGATCGTGCGCAGGAGCAGCTGCAGCTCCTCGGCGTACCGTCGGGCCTGCTCGGCGGTCCGGATGTCCGGGTCGGTCACGATCTCCATGAGCGGCGCGCCGGAGCGATTGAAGTCGACCAGGCTGAGGCGCTCCCCCGTCGGCCCTTCGCCATGCACGAGCTTCGCCGTGTCCTCCTCGAGGTGGGCGCGGGTGATCCCGACGGTGAACGGACCCTGGCTGGTCTCGAACGTGAGGGTGCCCGCGGACGCGAGCGGCAGGTCGTACTGGCTGATCTGGTAGCCCTTCGGGAGGTCCGGGTAGAAGTAGTTCTTGCGATCCCAGCGGGTCGCATCCGGCGTCGACGCGCCGATCGCGGCACCGGCCGCGAGCACGTGCTCCACCGCCCGCCTGTTGATCACGGGCAGCGCGCCCGGCAGGCCGAGGCACACGGGACAGACGTGGCTGTTCGGCCGGGCGCCGTCGTACGCGGTCGAGCACGAGCAGAACATCTTCGAGGCCGTCTTGAGCTGGCAGTGGACCTCAATGCCGATGACGGCCTCGTACCGCTCGAGGGCCGCGTCCGCGGCGGCATGGGCGGCTGGCGAGGACGATCCGGACATGCCCCGGAGTGTCGCACAGCGCCCGGCGACGTTCCCCGCCGATCCCACGAAGGCCGTGGAAGCGCTCTCTTGACACCGGTGGTTACATGGGCCCATGCCGCGTGAGAGCGCTCTCACAACTCCCGGGGATGGCAACGGCCGGGGCGTCACCCTCGAAGCCGTGGCCAGGGAAGCCGGCGTGTCCCGCGCGACCGCGTCGCGCGTCCTCAACAACAGCCCCAAGGTGAGCCCCGAGGTCCGTCGCGCCGTCGAGCGCTCGATCGCCCGCCTCGGCTACGTCCCGAATCCCGCCGCCCGCTCCCTCGTGACTCGTCGCAGCGATTCCGTGGGAGTGGTCATCACGGAGCCGACGAGCCGCCTGTTCAACGAGCCGTTCTTCCCCCGCCTCCTCAGGGGAATCAGCGGCGAATTGGCGGCTCGTCAGCTCCAGCTCGTCCTGCTCATGCCCGAGAGCCGCACCGACGAGACGCGCCTCGAGCAGTACCTGCTGTCGGGCCACGTGGATGGCGTGGTCCTCGTGTCGCTGCACGGCGACGATCCCCTGCCCGGCGACCTCATGCGCCATGGCATCCCGCTGGTGGTCGGCGGCCGTCCGGCGAGCGGCGTGACCGCGAGCTACGTCGACGTCGACAACCGCGACGGCGCGCGCGCCGCGATCCGCCACCTCGTGTCGGAAGGGCGCCGCCGGATCGCCACGATCGCCGGGCCGGCGGACATGGCGCCTGGCCTCGACCGCCTCACCGGCTACCGCGACGGCCTCGACGAAGCGGGCCAAGCGCGCGACGCCAGCCTCGAGGCGATCGCCGACTTCACCCACGAGGGCGGCCAGCACGCGATGCGCCACCTCCTCGAGACGCGGCCGGACCTCGATGCGGTGTTCGCCGCCTCGGACGTCATGGCCAGCGCGGCGCTGAGCGTCCTGCGCGCCGCGGGTCGGAGCGTGCCCGATGACATCGCGGTCGTGGGCTACGACGACTCCCCGCTTGCCGAAGCCAGCGATCCACCACTCACCAGCGTCCGACAGCCCATCGAGGAGATGGGCCGCGAGCTCGTGCGGCTCCTCGCCGCCTCGACCGAGCGCTCGAGCCAGGCGACCCGCCGGGTCCTGCTCTCGACCGAGCTCGTCATCCGCCGCTCCAGTCATGCCGGTTCGGCCGTCCAGGCCGGCCGGGACAGGGGGTGATGCGAATCGCCGAGCGAAACCGCGCGCACCACCCGGCACTGGAGGACTGGGATCGCCAGATGGATGAGGAGACGAACCGGATGAAGACTGTTGGTCGCTTGTGGGCCGTCGTCGGCCTGATCGCGCTCCTTGGTGTGAGCGCGTGCAGCCCGGCGGCGTCCACCGCGCCGTCCACCGCACCCACGCAGGGTGCCGTCGCAAGCAGCGGGCCGGCCGACACGGCCGCGCCGGCAACCGAGGCCCCGGCGCCGTCGCCGACGCTCCTGCTGATCACGCCCGAGCCGATCACCGGCAAGGGCCCCAACGGCGGGACGCCGGTTACCTGGTTCATCGGCCTCGGCGCCGGCACCCAGCCGTCGCAGATCGATGCCGAGAAGGCCTTTGCGACCGCGTACAACGCGTCGCAGTCCGACGTGTACCTGCGCCTCGAGATCGTCGACAACACCCAGGCATCGAACATCCTGAAGACCGAGATCTCGGCCGGCGGCGGCCCCGACATCATCGGCCCGGTGGGCGTCGAGGGCCTGAACCTCTTCGCCGACCAGCTGCTCGACCTCAAGCCCCTGATCTCGTCGACCGGCTACCAGTCGACCGGCGTGGACCAGGCCCTCGTCGACTTCTTCAGCAAGCTCGGTGACAACGGGGCCACCGTCGGGCTGCCGTTTGCCGTGTACCCGTCGTACATCTTCTACAACAAGGACCTCTTCGACGAGGCCGACCTCCCCTACCCGCCGACCAAGGTCGGCGAGCAGTACCAGGGCAAGCCGTGGGACCTCGACGCCCTGCGCAAGCTCGCGATGCAGCTGACCGTCGACAAGAACGGCAACGATGCCTCGCAGGCCGCCTTCGATCCGACCAACGTGGTCCAGTGGGGCTTCGACGCCCAGTACATGGACAACTACAACCTGCGCGCAGAGGCGGCCTTCTTCGGAGCCGGCTCGTTCGTGGGCTCGGACGGCAAGGCCGTCATCCCGGACTACGTCGCCCAGGCCGCCAAGTGGTGGAACAAGGGCGTGTGGACCGACCACTTCATCCCGACCGCGGCCCAGGTGTCGAGCGACCTGCTCGGTGCCGGCAACGAGTTTGCCTCCGGCAACCTCGCGATCGACGAAGGCCACACCTGGTTCACCTGCTGCATCACCCCGTCGGCTCCCAACACGCCGTTCAAGGTCGGCTTCGCGGTCCAGCCCACGGTCAACGGCAAGATCACCTCGCCGCTCCACGCCGACACGTTCAGCATCCTCAAGGGGACCAAGGTGTCCGACGCCGCCTTCAAGGCGCTGACGGCGATGGTCGCCTCCGGGGACCTGCTGACCGCGTACGGCGCGATGCCGGCGGATCAGTCGAAGCAGCAGGCCTGGTTCGACTCGATCAACGCGGGCTTCCCGGGCATGGACTTCGACTGGTCCGTGGCCACGGCGATGCTCGCCTATCCGGACGTCCCGAACCACCAGTCGAACCTTCCCGACTACAGCTCCGCCCGGAGCGCCTTCCAGGCCTTCGGCAACAATTACCGGACCACGTCCGGCCTCGACATCGATGCTGAGCTGGCGAAGCTGCAGGTCACCCTGCAGGGCATCTTCGACAAGGCCCAGTAGCGACGGATCGTGCGAATCCGGCTCCCCCGGCCACCGGCCGGGGGAGCCGCTCGCAGACCGCGGGAGAGGGAGCAGTCCTCCGCCATGGCCAAGACCTCGATGGCGATCCCGCGTTCAGCCGAGGGCGACCCCGCCCGCGGCGCTGGAGCCCGTGGCGATCGAACCAGTGAGGATCGAGCCCGTGGCCGAGCGCCCATGACACCCAGCCGGCGCGAAGCCTTCTGGGGTCTCGTGTTCATCGGCCCGTGGATCGTCGGGTTCCTGCTCTTCACCCTCGGCCCGCTCATCGCGTCCCTCGTGCTCTCGTTCACGAACTTCAACCTGGTGCGGCCCGACGCCACCGAGTTCGTGGGCTTCGACAACTACGCGCGGCTGACCACCGACCCGCTCGTCGCGACCGGGCTGATCGTGACGCTCAAGTTCGCATTGATCGCGGTGCCGACGACGATGATCGCGAGCCTCGCGGTCGCGGTGCTCGTGAACAGCCGGCTGCTCTTCGGCCGGAACATCTTCCGGACCCTGTTCTACCTGCCCATCCAGATCCCGCTCGTCGCGAGCACGCTCGTCTGGATCAGCTTCCTCAACACGGAGACGGGCTGGCTGAACAAGCTCCTCGAGCTCATCGGGATCCAGGGGCCGGACTGGTTCAACAGCGCCACCTGGGTGTACCCGGCGCTGACGCTGATCGGCCTGTGGGGCATCGGCAACTTCATGCTCACCTCGCTCGCCGGCCTGCAATCCGTGCCGACCGAGCTGTACGAGGCGGCGCGCATCGACGGCGCCGGCCCGTGGAAGGCCTTCCGCCGGATCACGATCCCGCTGATGAGCCCGATCCTGCTCTACAACCTGGTGATCTCGCTCATCACGACGTTCCAGTACTTCACCCAGGCGTACGTGCTGACGAACGGCCGCGGCGACCCGAACAACGCGACGCTGTTCATCAACCTCGACCTGTTCCGCGAGGCCTTCGTCGGCAACCGGATGGGCTACGCGTCGGCGATCGGGTGGCTGCTGTTCGTGATCGTGCTCATCCTCACCCTGGTGCTGTTCGCCTTCAGCCGCCGGCGCGTGTACTACGCGGGCGGCGAGGGATGAGCTCGCAGACACGATCGCGGGCGGGCTCCGGCGCGGGCTCCGGGCCGGGGGCGGTGTCCCGGTTGCCCTCGTTCGGCGATCGGAGCCCGGTCTCGCGTGCGCTGCGCGGCTATCTCGTCCGGGCGTCGTTGACGCTGTTCGCGGTGATGCTCCTGACCGCGTTCCTGCTGCCGCTGTTCTCCATGGTCACCCTCGCGCTCCAGGATGCGGGCCAGCGCACGACGCCCGGGGCGCCGTGGTACCCCGCCAGCCCGGCGCGCGGCACGTATCAGGGCGAGCAGTTCGAGATCTACGAGGTGCCGATCAACGGCGGCGTGCGCGAGCTGCTGCTCGTGAAGAAGGGTCGTCAGCAGAGCACCTTCGTCGACCCGGCGGACGCATCGCAGACGCCGATCGTGTGGCAGGGCTCGTGGCGGACCCTGCAGCAATCGTGGGTCTTCGACCCGAAGTTCACGAACTTCAGCACGATCTGGGAGGACCTCGACTTCCCGAAGCTGCTGTTCAACACGGCCGCCGTCGCCGGGCTCAGCACCCTGGGCGCGGTGCTGTCCGCCGCCCTCGTCGCGTACGGATTCGCCCGCTTCCGGTTCCCGGGCAAGAACATCTTCTTCGTCATCCTGATCGCGACGATCATCCTGCCGTTCCAGGTCACGCTCATCCCGACGTACGCGATCTTCACGAAGCTCGGCTGGAACGGCACCTGGCTGCCGCTGATCGTGCCCCACTTCTTCGCCAACGCGTTCAACGTGTTCCTGCTGCGCCAGTACTTCCTGACGATCCCGCGCGACCTCGATGAGGCCGCCATGATCGACGGCGCGAGCCCGTTCCGCGTGCTTCGCACGATCATCCTGCCGATGTCCGTGCCGGCGATCTCGGCCGTGGCCCTGTTCCACTTCTTCTTCTCGTGGAACGACTTCTTCCTGCCGCTCCTGTACCTGTCCGGCAAGCCCGAGCTGCAGACGCTGCCGATCGCGATCCAGCAGTACAACGCGCTGTACGTCTCGCAGCCGACGCTCATCCAGGCCGCGGCGCTGATGACGATGGTCGTGCCGGTCGCGGTGTTCTTCCTCGCCCAGCGCTCGTTCATGCGCGGCGTGGTCGTGACGGGCGTCGAGAAGTGACGGCCCCGACCGTGCCGGCGCGCTCGCTCATCCCGGCCGTCGCCTGGCGCCGCGCGCTGGGCCTCCCGTACCCGGAGCGGCCGCACCCGCGGGTCGACCAGCCGCTCATCGACGACGGCGAGTTCGCCGGCGTCCCGATCGGCGGGTTGGGCACCGGGAGCATCGGCCCGACGTTCCGCGGCGACGTGGCGCGGTGGCATCTCGAGGTCGGACGGCACGCGTTCGAGCCGGTCGCCGCGGACGCGTTCTCGGTGTTCGTGGCGCCCGCCGACGGCGCAGGCGGTGCCCCGGCGCGCGCCCACGTGCTCTCGACGCTCGACAACGGCGAGCTGCCCGGCTGGCGGCGCGACCTTCCGGTCGGCGCCGGGACGTACCACGCGCTGTTCCCACGGGCGTGGTGGGCGTTCCCGGCGGAATCGGTGGGCGTCGAGCTCGTCGGCGA
>DASSHR010000308.1:0-1500 GCA_035692745.1 Candidatus Limnocylindrales bacterium
TCGCTGCGGCGCGGGAAGCCACCGATGCCGTCGATCTGGCGGAGCGTCCCGAACTGCTCGAGGCGGCCGGTCAGCAGCTTGTGGGCGTACGCCTGGTGACCCGTGTCCCACACGATCTTGTCGTGCGGCGAGCTCAGGAGCCGGTGCAGCGCGATCGCGATCTCGACCACGCCGAGGCTCGAGCCGAGATGGCCGCCCGTCTTCGCGACCGTCGTGATGATCGTCTCGCGGATCTCCGCGGCGAGGTCGGCGAGCTCCGCCTCGCTCAGGCGTCGGAGGTCGGCTGGCCCGTTCAGTCGGGCGAGGATCGAGCTGGCCACGAGCGGGATGTCGCTCCTGCGGTGCGGATTTGGTAGCGGCGCGGGTGCGGGTGCCAGACGGCTCGCGCTCCTTGTCGGTGACGCGCGGAGGGTCGGAGTGTAGTCGCGGGCCCTTCTGCAGGGTTATTTGATACCACGAACTCGCACGTTTCGCCTCGCGCGGTTGCCCTGCTCCGCCTCGAGCTCGAAGACGACGTCGACCGTGTCGGGCACGTTCACCCGCCGAAAGCCGGCGCGCTCGGCCAGCCGCTTGGAACGCTCGTTGTCGGGGGCGGTGCGCAGGAGAAGGCGAGCCGTTCCGAGCTCCTCGACAGCCCATCTCGAGATCAAGCGGACGGCCGCTGTCGCGACCCCCCGGCCACGAGCCTCGGGCAGCAGCCAGTAGCCGACGGACCGCGTCGCGCCGCCGTCGATCGACTTGTTGAGCCAAACCAAGCCCAGCAACCCAGGCCCGCTCTCGCAGATGGCGAACGTCGGCGATCCCTCGGCTGCGAGTCGCTCCAGTCGTGCCGGCAGCTCGTGGACGGGCCATGGCGTGCCGATCCAGCGTTGGACGTCGGGATCCCGCTGGCCGGCGTCGATCACGGCGTAATCATTCGGCTGGACGGCGCGGAGCGTGACATGCCCATCGGTCATGGACGCGCTCGCCTCGCCCGATGACATCGCCATCCTGTCAGTCAGCTTCGCGGAACGTCACGTGACAATCACTGCTCATGGCACCCGTTCCCCATGATGGCCGGTGACGCCCGCACGATAGGTGGTGCACAACCGCCATCAAGTAAGCGGCGCGAACCAAGGGGCTGCGACAGGTGGAGGACTGCCGGCGTACCTGGCGGGCCGGGGCACGTCACCAGGATCCCCGAAGGAAGGCTGACAGGCCGCACCCCTAGGGTGATCGTGACGGCCGCGGAGTCGTACCTCACCACCGGGGCCGAGATGCGGCCCGTTGCGGGTGTACCTCCGGAACACGCGGCCTCCCACACGAGAATGTGTAGCTCGACGGTTGACGCGTCCGGAGTCGGAAACGCCGGGTCGAGCGCCCAAGTTGCGGACGCGTAGTCCTGAGGGATGACTGGGGCTTCGGTCGGAAGCACCTCGGGCGGTACGGGAAATGTTGGGAGGGCCGGAAGGGACGGCGACGTGGTCGCGCAGGCCGCCAGACCGACGATGACTGCGGCGG
>DASSHR010000309.1:0-3109 GCA_035692745.1 Candidatus Limnocylindrales bacterium
TAGATGGCGCCGACGTGCGGGCCGAAGAACTTGTAGACGGAGCAGGCGACGAAGTCGGCGTCGACCGCCCGGGCGTCGAGCGGGAGATGCGGCGCGGCATGGACGGCGTCGACGAACAACCACGCACCGGCGGCGTGGACGCGCTTCGCGATTTCTGCGATCGGATTGATCGTGCCGACGGCATTCGAGGCCCAGCCGACCGCGACGAGCCGCGTCCGCTCGTTCAGGACCGCGTCCAGGCCGTCGAGCCGGAGGGTGCAGTCGTCGAGGTTCGGCTCCCAGGTCCGCACGATCAGCTCGTTGTCCCGGGCGGCCGCGATCCACGGGTCGACGTTGGCGTGGTGGTCGAGCCCCGAGACGACGATCTCGTCGCCGGGCCGGAGCGCCGCCGCGATGGACCGCGACAGGTGGAACGTGAGCGTGGTCATGTTGGGCCCGAGGGTGATCTCGTCGGCATCGACGCCGAGCAGGTCGGCGATCGCCGCGTGGGCGTCCTCGACGATCGCGTCGGATCGCTCCGAGGTCAGGAACGTGCCGCCATGGTTGGCGTTCGACGACGTGTAGTAGCCGACGACCGCATCGATCACGGACTGCGGGACCTGCGTCCCACCGGGGCCGTCGAAGAACACGAACGGCCGGCCCTCGTGGGTCAGCGACAGGGCCGGAAAGCGCGCGCGGATCGCATCAACGTCGAAGGTGGTCATGGCGGCCGATGCTAGCCGGGTGGCCGGGGCCTCGTCCGGTCGTCGTTGACCGCGCAACGAGCCCGACCGTACGATGACGGTCGCATGCCAGTCCTCCAGCCTGCTCCGCAGCCCACGATGGCGCCGCTCACGGCCCGCGACGAGCGACTTGCGCCGTGGCGTGCGTTCGTGCGCGCCCAGGCCCACGTGTCCCGGCGCCTGGACGAGGACCTGCGCACAGAGCACGGGTTGTCGCTGCAGGAATACGTGGCGCTGCTGTTCCTGGTCGAGGCGCCGGATCGCCGGCTGCGCATGGGCCGGCTCGCCGAGGCGCTGGCGCTGTCGAAGAGCGGAGCGACCCGCCTCATCGATCGGCTCGTCGACGACGGCCTCGTCGTCCGCGTGACCTGCTCCAGCGACCTGCGGGGAGCCGAGGCGGAGCTGACGAAGGCAGGCGTGGATCGGTTGCGGACCGCCGCGCCCACGCACCTGCGCGGCATCGCCGAGTACTTCCTGTCGGCCATTGACGAAGGGGACCTGTCCACGATCGAACGCACGATGCGCTCCGTGTCAGATCGAGCGTGCGGCGCCGGCCAGACCCAGCGGGACCGGGCCTGACCGTCGCGCGGGGACGCCTCCTGGTCGGGACATCCGGGTTCTCCTACCCGGACTGGGTCCCGCGCTTCTATCCGGCCGGCACGCGGCCGTCCGGCTTCCTGCGCGCGTATGCGGAGCGGCTGCCGGCACTGGAGCTCAATGCCACGTTCCGGCGCCGGCCGACGGCGTCGGCGATCGCCGGCTGGGTGCGGGCAACGCCCCCGGAGTTCCGGTTCGCCACGAAGGCCCAGCGCGGGTCGGCATTTCGCGCGTTGTCCGGCGATCCCGCAGAGAGCATCGCCTGGTTGACGGAACCGCTGGGGGACTTCGGGGAGCGGCTGGGCGCCGTCCTGTTCCGGGTGCCCGCTGAGGTCCGGCGCGATGGGCCATGGGTCGACCGGGATCCGGCGACGGCCGACTCGCGCCTCGCGGCCTTTCTGAACGCGTGGCCCCGATCGATCCCGCTCGTCGTCGAGCTGCAGGACCAGACGTGGCACGTCGACGAGACGTTCGCGGCAATGCGGCGCGTCGGCGCGGTCCTGTGCGCTACGGAGCTACCGCCCGAGGGCGAGGAAGGCGCCACGGGCGAGGACGCTGCGGCCGAGGGTGGCACGGAATCGCCGATCATCCGCCGGACCGGTCCGTTCCTGTACCTGCGCCTGCGCCGGCACGACTACTCGGCGGCGGAGCTGGATACCTGGGCTGCGCGGATCGAGCCGTTCCTCGCAGCGGGCGATGACGTGTTCGCCTTCTTTCGCCACGACGCGGTCGGTCGCGCCGGCGAGCTCGCGCTCGAGCTCGCGGACCGGTTCGAGCGCTAGCTGCTAGCCCGCGGCGGCGCCGTGCGGGTGACCCGCCTCGTGATCGACCCGGTGCGTGTACTCCGCCGGTCCGAAGAAGACCACGATCGTGAGCTCCTCGGCGATGTCGTGGAAACGATGGGGGACGTCGGCGCCGACGAACACGACGGATCCGGCCTGCACCCGCCGGTCCTCCTCGCCGACGCGGATCGTCGCGCGGCCGGACACGACGTAGTAGACCTCGTCCTCGGTGTGCGGGCCCTGCGGGTCCGCGGCGCCGGCCGGCAGCACGTACACGCCGACGGAGAGATCGTGGGTCCGGATGAACTCGTGGTACAGGCGCCCCGAGGCGCCCTGGGTCGCCAGCAGGTCCGCGAGCTCGAAGGCGTCCACGGCCCGAGGCTAGCACCGGCTCGAACCGACGGACCGCCCCTCGCGTACAGTCCGGCAATGCCGCCACCGATCCCCCGCCACGCCGCCACGATGCTGGGACTCGCGCTCGTCGCCGTGCTTGCAGGGTGCAACGGTGCCGCCACGGTGCCGCCGAGCGCGGCGCCGTCGCCGGCCGCCACCGCCCTGCCGGCGAGCACGCTGCCGACGCCGACCGGGGCCGCGGCCACGCCAACGCCGGGTGCGGTTGCCAGCGGCGATCCCCTCGCCGGCCTGTCGATCGGGACAGACCTGTTCGCGAAGGTCCCCGGCGCCGCACTGACGTTCGCGGCGCCGAACGACGGGACCGGCCGGCTGTTCGTCGGCAACCAGGCGGGCCAGATCTGGGTCGTCGGCAGGGACGGCACCGTGCAGCAGCAGCCCTTCGTCGACCTGCGCGCCAGGATCAAGAGTGGTGGCGAGCAGGGGCTGCTCGGGCTGGCGGTCCATCCCGCCTTCCCGGTGGACCCGCGGGTGTTCGTCGACTTCACCAACAAGGACGGGGACACGGTCGTCGCGAGCCTGACCGTGGATCCGGGCGACGAGAACCGGCTCGACCCCGACTCTTTCAAGCAGCTCCTGTTCATCGACCAGCCGTTC
>DASSHR010000310.1:0-8993 GCA_035692745.1 Candidatus Limnocylindrales bacterium
CGTGGCCCGCGAGCCGCCGCGCAACGGCGCTCGCCTGCTCGCGCCCGAGCTCGGTCAGCGGAATGTCCGTGCGCCCGGTGTGCCGGCCGAGCTTCGCCCACACGGTCTCGCCGTGGCGAACGAGCCAGATCGAGGGGCGGCTGCGCTCGACGTCGGCCATCGAGCGCAAGCCTACGGCTACTCGACGTACTGGAGCGGCATCGCCTCCGCGAACCCGGCAGGCAGCGTGATGCCGGTGGCGTGGTTCGGGCAGTAGCCGTGCGGGACCTTCTGCAGGTACTGCTGGTGGTAGTCCTCGGCGAAGTAGAAGGTCGGGGCCGGCGGGCCGACGATCTCGGTCTTGATCGAGCCGTAGCCGGCCTTCGTCAGCTGCTCCTGGTACATCGCCTTCGACGCCTCGGCTGCGGCGCGCTGGGCATCGTCCCGGACGAAGATCGCGGAGCGGTACTGCGTGCCGACGTCGTTGCCCTGGCGCATGGCCTGGGTCGGGTCGTGGTTCTCCCAGAAGACCTTGAGGAGCTGCTCGTAGCTCGTCTTCGACGGGTCGAACACGACGCGGACGGCCTCGGCGTGGCCCGTCTGGCCCGTACACGCTTCCTTGTACGTGGGGTTGGGGGTGAAGCCGCCCTGGTAGCCGACGGCGGTAGTCCACACGCCGGGCTGCTCCCAGAACGTCTTCTCCTCGCCCCAGAAGCAGCCGAGGGCGAACTCTGCAACCTCGAGGCCGGCCGGGTACGGGCCGGCGATCGGGTTGCCGAGGATGGTGTGAGTGCCGGGGGTCATGATCGGGTCAGGGCGGCCGGGCAGCGCAGCGGCGGGGCCGGGCATCTTGTCGGGCTTCAGGAACGAGAACATCGGGACGCGGCGCTCCTTCGAGCTGGTGGTTCGATGTCCCGAACTCTACCGCCGCGCCGTGACGGATCGATGTCGCGGAGCGGGCGGGTGCTCAGCCCTCGGTCCCGCTCGAACGATTGAGCGCCCCGACGACGAGGACGAGCCCGATCGCGATCAGCGCCCCCGGCATCACCCAGCCGAGGTCGAGGCTCGGCAGATACTGGCGAAGCAGGAACCAGGCGCCGAGGATCACGAGGATCAGCCCGAAGACCATCCCCCCGTTGCCACTGCCGCGGCGCGCGGCACGGCGTGCGCGGCGTGCCTCCCGGGGCGTCGGCGCCGAGCCCGGTGCCGCGGCCGTTCCCTCGGTCGTCGCCACCGGCTCGCTCACCGGCGCGACGTCGTACGGCGCTTCGGGGATCACGATGGCGGCGATGATGTAGAGCAGCAGCCCGACGCCGCCGGCGAGGATCAGCAGTGCCCAGACCAGGCGGACGATGGCCGGGTCGAGGTCCATCCACTCCGCCATGCCACCGGCGACGCCGAAGAGCATCCGGTCGTCCCGCGACCGGTACAGTCGCTCACGCACTGCACGATCCTCCGAACTCGAGCTCGAAGCTGCCCGCGTTCGCGCTCACCTGCAGCTCCGTATGGGGTTGGCTTGCGACGAGGCCAGCGCTCGTCCACGTGTCGTTGTCGACCCTCACGAGCCCGGCCGCATCGAAGTTGTTCGACCCGAACGCGCCGCTCCATTCCACCCGCACGGGCGCCCCGACCGGCAGGCAGACCTGCAGCGAGCCCGCGTTGAGCGAGAGGTCGGCCGATCGATCTCCGGCCGGGAGCGTCAGCGCGCCACTGCCCGCGTTGACGGTGGCGTTGACGTCACCGGCCGTGGCCGCGTCGCCGAGGTCGACCGTGAGCGAGCCCGCATTCAGGGTGATCGATGCCCTCGCGATGGTCGCGCCCGGGAGGCGTACCGTCCCCTCGCCCGCGTTGAGCGTCACGCCGAGATCGAGCGTCGGCGCCTTCGGCAGCACGACGTTCCAGACCGAGTGGCCGCTCGGTCCGAAGAACTCGCGCGTGGACGGGCTCTTGAGCGACACGCCGCCCGCCGTGTCGACGACCGGGCCCGTGCCGTTTCGGTCCGTGCCCGACACGCTCCAGCCAGACCCGTCGGCGCTGGTGATCGACAGGGTGCCGCAGTTGAACTCGATCTCTGCGCGCCCGGAGCCGCCGAGCTGGCCGTTCCGGCTGGGAAACGCCGTCGCGGGGGCGTTACTCGTGCAGCCGGACGCGACCGGGATGCCGCCGAAGCCCGTCGCGATGGCGCTGCCGCCCATGATCCCGAACGTGACCGCAGTGATGGCGCCACCGAGCAGCGCGCCGGGCGTGTTCCGGAGGAGCAGGCCGATGCCCCAGCCGATCAACAGGACCGGCCACAGCAGCGGCCACTGCCTGATCATCTGCTCGTCGAGGAGGCCGAGGCGGAGGGCCAGCGGCACGGCCCCGAGCAGGATGAAGAACAAGCCCCAGCCGAGCAGCCGCCGGTCAACGTGCACTGGACATCCTCCATGCGCTGGGACGCCGGATCGGCTCCACGATACCGAGCGAGTCCCTGGCGTCGGACGTGCCGAACGGACCCATCGCAGGCCGGCCTTCGGACCTCCGCGGGGTATCGCGGATGGTAGGCTCCCGAACGGGACGGAGGTAGATCGACCGATGGGCGAAGCGGCGCTGGATCGGGCCATCACGGGTGGGGAGGCCCGCCTCCCGGCAGAGCACGTGGCGGCGTCCCGCGCTCGGCGTTCGGTCGATCCGGTGGCCGCGGCGCGCAACCTGCCGCGCGGCGACATCTCGGAGCTCCAGCGCTCGTTCCGGCACTGGTTCTCACGCACCCTGTCCGCGACGATCATGAAGACCTGGTACCGCCTCGAGCTCGTCGGCGCCGAGCGGCTGCCCGACGGACCGGCGGTGTACTGCTTCAACCACCTGAGCTGGCTCGACCCGATGCTGCTGCTCGCGATCCTGCCGGACCGGCCGCGCATCCATTTCTACGGGCCGAAGGTGGCGGACCTTCGGGATGGCGCTCGGAACAGGTTCATGTGGTGGACGAGCGTCATCGTGCCGTTCAGCCCGCGCAAGGACGACTTGCTGACCTCGGTGCGCTGGGCGCAGGCGGTCTTCGACACGAACAACGTCCTCGCGATCTCCGGCGAGGGGTCGATCCACGTGCACGAGGGCGACCTCATGCCCTTCCAGGAAGGGGCCGCGTACCTCGCCCTGCGAGCCGGCGTGCCGATCGTCCCGATCGGGATCACCGGCACATCCTGGGTCCGGTTCCGAGGCAAGGTGCAGGTCAGGGTGGGCGAGCCGATCGAGACCGGTCCGCGGCCGACCCGCAAGGCAATCGCCAACCTCACCGCCCGCACGTGGCATGCCGTGAAGGCGCTCGTTGCCGACGATCGCGATCGCGAGCCGCCGTGGCGGTTCGAACGCTGGCTGACCGATCTCGTCAACGACTGGGGGCCCGGTGGCCGCGCGGAGGCGACCCAGCGGCGGGGCCCGGAGCCCGGCGACGTGCCGGTCCCGCCGCTCGACTGAGGCGGGCCCGCCGGCTCTGGCATACTCGGGCGCGATGAGTGGAACAGGCCTCTCGGCCGACACGAAGGAATACCGGAAGCGCCTGGGCGAACAGCCGGACGATCAGATCGACCGCTGGGTCTCCGAGCTCATGCGCGACGTCGTCATCCGGCGGGGGATCGTGAAGGTCGTGGCCGACTTCCGGAGCGCCGCGAAGCTGAGCGAGGCCGAATTCGAACGCGCGTTCGCTTTTGGCGGTGGAGCACCCAGGACGCTGGGCCGCGATCGGGATGGCAACGTGATCGTGCCGACGATCAGCCTGTGGACGCTCGTGCCGGGCGTGCGTGGCCTGGTGAAGGACAGTCGGGATCGCCTCATCGACTACCTGGTCGCCAACTTCGACGAGCTCGTCTACGTCTGATCGCGCCGCGCGCGCGCGAACCGGCCCCGCCGGCCGAGCATCCGGCCTCCTGCGGCTCGCCCATCCCTTTCCGACGCTCCTGACCTCCACTGCGACCGCCGGCATCGCGGTGCTCGCCGGTGGCGACGGATGGACCGCGGGCCGCCTGTTCCTCGCGATGCTCGGCATCCAGGTCGCGATCGGCGCGTTGAACGACATCATGGACGCACCCGCGGATTCGATCGCGAAGCCCCGGAAGCCGATCCCTTCCGGCACCGTGCATCGGCGCGAGGGGATTGCGATCGCCGCGTGCGGCGCGTTGGCCGGACTCGGACTGGCGGCATCGGCCGGGCCGGCCACGTTCGCCGTCGCGGCCGCGGGCCTCGGGCTGGGTTGGCTGTATGACCTGCGCCTCTCCCGGACGTCGTGGTCATGGCTGCCGCTCGCGCTCGCGCTGCCGCTCCTGCCGGTCTTCGCCTGGCTTGGAGCCGCGGGCTCCGTCCCACCGGGGTTGGGCACGCTGGTGCCGATCGGTCTCCTCGCCGGCGGGGCGCTCGCCCTCGCGAACGGCATCGTCGACGTCGATCGCGATCGGACGTCCGGTCGATCGGCGATCGTCGTGTCGCTCGGCCGTCGGCGCGCCTGGGCGGCGCAGACCGCGATGCTCGCACTTGCCGGTGGCATGGCGCTCCTGCTGGCGCCGGGTGGGGAAGCCGGATCCGGGCTCGGGGGCAACGGCATGGCCGAGATGCTGCGCGAGGCGCGCCTGTGGGGCCCCGTCCTCGGATGCCTGGCGCTCGCGCTCGGCGCCGTCGTGCTTGCCTCGGGCCGGCCTGCGGTCAGGGAACGTGGCTGGGAGCTCGAAGCGGTCGGGGTCGTCGGGCTCGGGATCGGCTTCCTGGCGGGCGCCGCGAGCGTCGGCGGTCGTTGAGCGGCTCGGCGCCGACGTGCACCGGACCATCGTCCTGGGCCCTAACAATGGGCCGAGAGCGGCGTTACTGTGAGTGACATCGGCAAATCCGCCGGAGCAGGGAGCATCGCACGCATGACGACCGCAATCCGACATCTCCGCAGCCTTCTCATCGCCATCGTGGCGCTCGCCATGTCGGCCGGCCTCACGTTCGGTGCCGCAGCCCCGCAGGCCTCCTTCGGGCTCGCGAAGGCCGCCGCGCACGCGACCCCGAACGCCGGCTCCGGTGACGAGGTCACCGTCGGCGAGGACGAGGACACCGAGACGGACGAGACCGACGAGGACACCGGGGACGGCGGCGACAATTGCACGACCGATCCGACGGACCCCGCGACGGACCTGACGACGCTCACCCACGGCCAGATCGTGTGCTGGGCGGCCCACCAGGAGACCCCGGAGGGGTACGCCAACCACGGGGCATGGGTCTCGCAGTGGGCCAAGGGCGACCACGGCAACGCCGGCGCCGACAAGTCCGCGGAGAAGTCCAACGGGAAGGCGAACGGCAAGTCCAACAAGGACTGAGCCACCGCCATCGCCACCGCCACCGCCGCCACCGCCACCGGGAAGGGTGGCGCCAGATACGCGAGAGCCTCGCTCGGGATCGCCCGGCGAGGCTCTCTTGTTCTCCCTGGGGTGGGGGATGCCGGCTGGCTTCCCTAGCCGCCGTCCCCGCTGCGGACCACGGCGATCGCGTTCTCCAGGCGCAGCTTGGCGATCGTCAGGTACTTGGCGAGGTTGACGCGGTCGACCGAGCCGATGCCGCGCACCACGTCGGGCGCCTGCAGGACGTCGAGGAGGGCCTCGACCGCTTCACTGAGCTGCTGCTTCGCCGAGACCAGCGAGTCGTCGCGGAGCGCCGCCGGCGCTTCTCGACGCTTGCCCGTCCACGCGGCCTCCGCTTCTTCGGCGGTTTCGTCGCCGTCGACGTTGCCGGCTGCATCGTCGCCGGCATCAGGGCCGGGGGCAGATCGGCTCGGTCGGCCTTCGATCTTGTCGCGGAGACGGATCAGCGTCAGCTCGCCGCGGGCAACCTGCGCCGCCAGCCGCTTGCGCTTCTTGGGGTCCTCGACCTTCATCAGCTCATAGGCATGGGAGAGGGTGTCTTTGCGCAAGGACACCAACTCGCGGACCTCCTCGGGGGCATCGGCTAGTCGGAGCCGGTTCTCGAGATAGCCCTTGTCCTTCCCGAGCTTCTGCGCAAGCCGGCGCACCGAGTATCCGTGCTCGCGAACCATGCGGTCGTACATCGAGGCTTCGTCGAGTGGCGAGAGGTCTTCTCGCTGGAGGTTCTCGATGATCGAGATCTCGAGCGCGGTGTCGTCGTCGATCTCTTCGACCAGGGCAGGGATGGTTGCGAGGCCGGCCGCTTTCGAGGCCCGCCAGCGCCGCTCTCCGGCGATCAGCTGGAAGCCGCCGTCGTCCTGCGGGCGGACGAGGATCGGCTGGAGGACGCCGTGCTCCCGCACTGACGCGGCAAGCTCGTCGAGGCTCGTCTGGTCGAACACCATGCGCGGCTGTTCCGGGTTCGGCGTGATGCGATCGACGTCGATGTTCCGGACGCCGCCCCGCAGATGACCCTGGCGGTCGTTGGACAGCAGGCTGACGATGGCAGGGGAGAGCTCGCGCTCTTCGGACAGGCGCCGCGCAGCCGCGGCCCGGAAATCAGTTCTGGCCAAGGTCGACCACCTCTCGGGCAAGCTCGCGGTAGGTCCGCGCGGCCTCGGACGTCCCGGCATACGTGGTGATGGGGCGCCCGACGAGTGGCGCCTCGCCGAGCTTCACGGTATTGCGGATGATGGCGTTGAAGACGTGGTGATCCCCGACGACGCGCAGCTCGTCGAGCATGTCCTTGGCGAGATTGGTGCGCCCATCGAAGAACGTCGGGAGCAGGCCGAGGATGCGCAGGCGGCGGTTGAGCTTGAGCCGAATGGTGTTGATCACCTTGACGAGATTCGTCAGGCCCTTCATTGCGTAGTACTGCGTCTGGACCGGGATGATCACGCCGTCCGCGGCGACAAGCCCGTTGACGGTCAGGAGTCCGAGGTTGGGCGGGCAATCGATCAGGGCGTAGTCGTAGCGCTTGCGGAGCTTGCCGTCGAGTGCATCGCGCAGCAGCGACTCGCGACCGAGCATCGTGAACAGCTCGCCCTCCGTCGCCGCGAGGTCGATGTGCGCTGGTGCCACGTCGATCCCCGGCGTGTCGGTGTGGCGAATGATCTCCTCGATCGTGGCGCGCCCGACGAGCACGTCGGCCATCGAGGTCTCGACGGTGTTGAGATTGATGCCCAGCCCGGCGGTCAGGTTCGCCTGCGGATCCATGTCGATGCACAGGATGCGCAGGCCATCCTCGGTGAGCGCGCCGGCAAGGTTGATGGCGGTCGTGGTCTTGCCGACACCGCCCTTCTGATTCGCAATCGCGATCACGTTGGTCACCGGGGCTTCACCTCGTTCACTCGCGATGCAGGTCGTCAGCGGAGCGCGTCTGGTGGGATTCGCGGCCGTTGCGCAGGCCCGACCACCAGGCTGGATGCTAGCGCAGGAGGGCCGCTCCGGCGCCCATGACTTATCCACAGGATGCGCGAGTTGTGCACCGAACTGTGGAAAGGTCCGAGGCCAGTGACCAGGCAACGCAACCCACGAAAGCGCGACCTTCGGCAGGGTGGCCCACGGCAATTGGCCCCTAGAATTGCCATCGGCCCTGTCCTTGCGCAAAGACATCGACCCCTGCAGACCGAGGTGCATGTCCGTGCCGACGAACGAAGAACGACTGGCCAGGCTGGACGACATGCGGGCCAGGGCGCTCCTCGGCGGCGGCGCTGTCCGTGTCGAGCGGCAGCACGCCTGGGGAAAGCTCACCGCCCGCGAGCGGCTCGATCTGCTGCTCGATCCCGGCTCGTTCGTCGAGCTTGACGCGTTCGTCACGAATCGCTCCGTCGATGGCGGGCCCGAAAACGAACGGATCCTCGGCGACGGCGTGGTCACCGGTCATGGCACGATCGACGGCCGGCTCGTCTTCGTGTTCAGCCAGGACTTCACGGTGTTCGGTGGGTCGCTCTCGGAGGCATACGCCGAAAAGATCTGCAAGGTGATGGACCTGGCACTGAAGGTCGGTGCGCCGTTGGTCGGGCTCAACGACTCGGGCGGCGCGCGAATCCAGGAGGGCGTGGTGTCCCTTGGCGGTTACGCCGACATCTTCCTGCGGAACGTCCTCGCGTCCGGGGTCGTCCCGCAGATCTCCGTGATCATGGGTCCCTGCGCCGGAGGTGCCGTGTATTCCCCGGCCATGACCGACTTCACGGTCATGGTCGAGAAGACGAGCTACATGTTCGTCACCGGACCGAATGTCGTGAAGGCCGTGACCCACGAGCAAGTCGACTCGGAAGCGCTTGGCGGCGCGATGGTGCACACGACCCGCAGCGGTGTCGCGCATCTCGCGGCACACGATGAGGCCGATGCCCTCGAGTCGGTGCGCCGGCTTCTCGCCCAGCTTCCACAGAACAACCTGGAAGCGCCCTCGATCATGGCGACGGCGGACCCCGCTTCGAGGATGGACCCCGCCCTCGACGACGTGGTGCCCGCCGACGCGCACAAGCCATACGACATGCACGAGGTGATTACGCGGATCGCCGACGCCGACAGCTTCCTCGAGATTCAGCCTGGCTGGGCCGCGAACATCATCATCGGGTTCGCAAGATTCGGCGGTCGCAGCGTCGGCATCGTCGCCCAGCAACCGTCGGTGCTGGCGGGCGCGCTCGACATCGACGCGTCGACGAAGGCGGCGCGGTTCGTCCGAACCTGTGATTGCTTCAACGTACCGCTGGTGACCCTGGTCGACGTGCCCGGGTTCCTGCCGGGGGTCGGACAGGAACACGGCGGCATCATCAAGCACGGCGCGAAGCTGCTCTATGCGTTCGCCGAAGCCACGGTCCCCAAGATTACACTCATTACACGCAAGGCGTACGGCGGCGCGTATGACGTCATGGCGTCCAAGCACATCCGCGCGGACATCAATTACGCGTACCCCAGCGCGGAGATCGCTGTCATGGGACCCGACGGCGCCGTGAACATCATCTTCCGCAAGGAGCTCGACGCGGCCAAGAACGTCGAGGAGACGCGCAAGAAGCTCGTGGCGGATTATCGCGAGAAGTTCGCGAACCCGTATCACGCGGCGTCGCTCGGCTACGTCGACGAAGTCATCCGTCCCGAAGA
>DASSHR010000311.1:0-1677 GCA_035692745.1 Candidatus Limnocylindrales bacterium
CTCCCGGTGGAACACCTCGAGCGGGCCGCGGCCGCGCTCCCGAAGCCGGCGCGCGAGCTCCTCGGCGGCCACCACGGACCGGTGGCGGCCGCCGGTGCAGCCGATCCCGATCGTGAGCCGGCTCTTGCCCTCCGCCTCGAAGGCCGGGATGCTGAAATCGACGAGGTCCTCGATCTTGTCGAGATATTCCTTGGCGCCGGGCTGGGCCAGCACGAACGCTCGAACCGGCTCCGTGAGCCCAGAGTGCTCGCGCAGCTCCGGCAGGTAGTACGGGTTCTGGATGAATCGCGTGTCGAAGACGAGGTCGGCCTCGAGTGGGATCCCGAACTTGTAGCCGAAGCTCACGAGCTGGATGGTCATCCGGTCCGGCTGGATGTCGCCGAGGCGCGCGAACAGGCGCTCCCGCAGGTCGCGCAGCGGCAGGTCCGTGGTATCGACGACGACGTCGGCTTCCGCTCGGATCGGGTCCAGGAGGCCGCGTTCGAGGCTGATCGCGGCCTGGGTCGAGCGCCCGTTCGCCAGCGGATGACGGTGCCGTGTCTCGGAGAACCTGCGGATGATCGTCTCGTCACTCGCCTCGAGGAAGAAGACCTGCGGGCGGATGCCGCGGCCCTCGAGCGCGCCACGCATCGCCCGGTAGGCGCTCTCCGCGTCGCCGGCCCGGACGTCGAGCACGATCGCCACGCGGGCAAAGCGGGCCGGATCCCGGACGACCAGCTCGGCGAGGTTCGGCAGCAGCTCGCCGGGCAGGTTGTCGACAACCGCGTAGTTGAGGTCCTCGAACAGCTTCGCCGCCGCGGTCTTGCCGCCGCCCGACAGGCCGCTGATGACGACGACGTGCGGGGCGTTCGTCGATTCGGGCGTGGGCGCCGGCTCGTTGGCCATCGCGGTGAAGTCTATGGCCCTCAGCGGCCCGTGCGGCGGATGAAGAGGACGGTGCCCTCGAACAGGATGTACAGCGTGACCCCCAGCACCGTCGGGCTGACGAGGTCGCCGCCGGGCGTGGCCACCGTGGCGAAGATGGCGATCGCGAGGATCACGACGCGCCGGGAGCGGGTCAGCCGCTCGGACGTGACGATGCCGACGCGCGACAGGCCGACCAGCAGGATCGGGAACTCCATGAGGATCCCGAACGCGAGGAACAGGCTCGTCGCGAAGTCGAAGTAGTCCTGGATGTCGAGCAGTGGCTTGACGTCGTCGGTCAGGAACTGGAGGAGGAACGTTGCCGCGAACGGCAGGATGACGTAGGCGATCGTGACGCCGATGGCAAAGAAGACCAGCGCGAGCGGGATCCACGGCAGGACCGCACGCCGCTCCGAGCGGGTGAGGCCGGGCGAGATGAACCGCCAGACGTGCCAGAGCAGCGCCGGCATGGCGAGGATGATCCCGACGACGAGAGCAATCTGGAGCCGGATCGCGAACGGCGCCCCGATCTTCGTGACGATCAGCGGCACGTCCGGCGGCAGCGGCGCCTTCAGCACCGCGATGATCGGATCGCCCACGGCGAAGCCCACCGCTGCACCGATGAGCACGGCCAGCAGCGACCACAGGATGCGGTTGCGAAGCTCGGTGAGGTGGGCGGTGAGCGGCATCGACGCCAGGGCGGGCGTCGTCGGGTCGGTCACGGTCGTCATGGGCGGGCTCGGCCGACGCGGGGCGGGCCGCGACGCGGGCTAG
>DASSHR010000312.1:0-7020 GCA_035692745.1 Candidatus Limnocylindrales bacterium
TTCTCCTACGGCAGCGGGACCGACCGGCTCCGCCCGGCCTTCGGCGCGGAAGTCGACATCACGACGCCGAGCGTCGATGCGAGGCCCATCCTGAAAGAGCTGGGCTGGGGCTCCGATGCCGCCCGCGAATGGTTCTGGGGCTTCGGACGCGATGCGCTGCCGCTCGACGGGCTGGCCTGGGTGCCCGTGGGAGCCGGGCCATTTCCGCTCGTGCTGATGGTCCACGGCAACCACGCCATGGGCGACTTCAGCGAGCCCGGCTACGCCTACCTCGGCGAGCATCTCGCCAGCCGCGGATTCATCGCCGTCTCCATCGACGAGGACTTCCTCAACGGCTCGTGGGCAGGCGACTGGGGCGGCTCCGAGCAGCTCGCGCGCGCCTGGCTCCTCCTGCTCCACGCCGACCTGTGGCGCAGCTGGGCCGCGGACCCCGCGAGCGAGCTCCACGGACTGGTCGATGCGGGCCGGATTGCGCTGATCGGCCATTCGCGTGGGGGCGAGGCGGCGAGCGTCGCCGCGGTCCTCGCCGGGAACGACGCTCCGGTCGCGCCCGGGCTCCAGCCGTGGCCGCGCGGCCTGCGAATCCGGGCCGTGGTCGCGATCGCGCCGAGCGACGGGCAGTACCAGGGCAGCCGGGTGCTGCTCCGGGACACGGACTACCTCACGCTGCAGGGCGGCCATGACGGGGACGCGACGAGCTGGATGGGTATCCGGCAGTACGCCAGGACGACGGTCGCGCCGGGTGGCTTTCGCGCGGCGCTGTGGAGCTACCGCTCGAACCACGGGCAGTTCAACGCGGCCTGGGGTCGCAGCGACCAGGGCTCGCTCGGCGGCGCCCTCCTCGATCTGGGACCGATCGCGGACGAGGCTGCCCAGGAGGACGTCGCGCGGACGGCGATCGGCGCCTTCCTCGAGGCGAGCCTGCATGGCGCATCGGGGTATCGCGACCTGTTCCGGCGGCCGATGGTCGGTCGCGAGTGGCTGCCGACGGACGACGTCTACCTCGTGCGATCGAGCGACGACACGCTCATCCCGCTCACGATCAGCGGTGCGTCGAGCGGCGTGGGCCGGGTCAGCGTGACCGCGTCGGGCTTCGACACCAGCCGCTCGCTGCCGATCCCGCTGCGATCGCTGCTTCCGGACCAGATGACGATGGGCACCGAGCTGCGCTGGTCGGCGGCGCCCGCGACCGCCACCTGGGAGGCGCACGGAATCGCCACCATCGATGGGGCCGACCAGGCGACGGCGCTCACCTTCGCGCTCGCCAATGGCTCGCCGGCCGGACAGGCCGCCGGGACCCTCGACCCGATCATCGAGGTTTCGACCACCGATGGCGTGACGATCCGCCTGCCGCTCTCGCACTGGGGAGCGCTACCGCCGCCGCTGGCGGTCAGGCTCGTGAAGAACGCCGTGCTTGCGCGCCTGTCATCGATGGACCTCGCGCTCGACGCGCCGCCGGAGATCGTGCTGCAGACCTACGAGCTTCGGCTGACCGACTTCTCGGCGGCGGATCCGGCGTTCCGGCCGGAGCACGTCGACGTGCTGCGCGTCATCGTCGATCGATCCACCGCCGGGGCGCTGTGGATCACCGAGGTGGGCCTGAGCGGCTCCTGAGCCGTGCCTGATCCGCCCCTGAGGAGCAGTGGCGGGGACTGGCGTCACCGGGGGTCATGCGGCGCGCCTGGTCTCCGTGTGGGCGGCCGCTGCCGGCGCTTGCGTGCCGGCGCGGAGGGCGGCGGCGATCGAGCGCGCCCATCGTCCGATCTCGATCCATTCACGATCGTCCGCGCTCTGGCCGGAGAACCCGCGCAGGCGCAGTCGCTCGCCGAGACCGAGCTGGTCCCGCTCGATCCGACCGGGGAACACCCGATGCTCCCGCGCGCCGATCCGGGCCGAGATCTCCAGGGCCTCGACGGGCGCCGTGCTGGGGCTCGCGGCGGAGACAGGTCCGCTGGAGAACAGCCAAACCGGCATTCGGCGGAGTGCGGCCTCGAAGCGACTGGCGAACTTGCCCGCCCGCTTCAGCCAGTGTCCCGAGTAGACCGCGCTGCCGAGGACGACGGCGTCGTAGTCCGCGAGGCTGGTGACCGCATCCACGTCCAGCAGGTACGCCTGGCATCCGGCGTACGCGAGCTCTTCGTGGATGCAATCGGCGATCATCTCGGTGGATCCGTGACGTGATGCCACGGCAACGATGACCTTCATCGCACTGCTCCTTCGGCGCCCGGGCCGTGCTCGGTCGGAACGTCGTCCGACGCGTGCCCATTGCAGCGCGGACGATCGCCCCACGGAAGGGCCGATCGCGTTGATTCGGCAGTGCCACGTTGCCTGCCAGCGGTCCCGAGGCCGGCGGTGGTCCCGAGGCCTTCGCGCCGCAGGTCGTCCACAATGGGCATGTGCGCGATGACACGATCGCCGCCCCGACCTCGCGCGGCCGAGTTCTCGACGACGCCGAGCTCGAGCGGATCGACGCGTGGTGGCGGGCCGCGAACTACCTGTCGGTCGGACAGATCTACCTGCTCGACAACCCGCTCCTGCGGGAGCCCCTCACCTCGGACCAGGTGAAGCCACGGTTGCTCGGCCACTGGGGCACGACCCCCGGCCTGAACCTGCTCTACGCCCACCTGAACCGCTGCATCCGCGAGCGCGACCTCGACATGCTCTACATCACCGGTCCCGGGCACGGCGGTCCGGGCCTCGTCGCGAATGCCTACCTCGAAGGCACGTACAGCGAGGTCTATTCGGACATCACGCAGGATGCGGAAGGCCTGCGGCGGCTGTTCCGCCAGTTCAGCTTCCCAGGTGGCATCCCGAGCCACGATTCACCCGAACGGCCGGGCTCGATCCACGAAGGCGGCGAGCTCGGATATTCACTGATGCATGCCTACGGCGCCGCGTTCGACAACCCGGGGCTGGTCGTGGCCTGTGTCATCGGGGACGGCGAGGCCGAGACCGGCCCGCTCGCGACGAGCTGGCACTCCAACAAGTTCCTGTCGCCGGTCTCGGACGGCGCTGTGCTCCCGATCCTCCATCTCAACGGCTGGAAGATCGCCAACCCGACGGTGCTGGCCCGCATCCCGGAGGCAGAGCTCATCAGCCTTCTCGAGGGCTACGGCTACCGCGTGCTCATCGTGTCCGGCGACCAGCCGGCGCAGGTCCACAAGGACCTGGCGGCCGCGCTCGACGACGCGCTCGATGACATCGCGGCGATCCAAGCGCGCGCGCGATCGGCAGACGCGGAGGAGGCTGCCGCAGACCACGGGAACGAGGGTGGCCCCTCGCGGCCGCGCTGGCCGATGCTCGTCCTTCGCACCCCGAAAGGCTGGACCGGCCCCGCCGAGGTCGACGGCAAGCCCGTCGAGGGCACCTGGCGCTCCCATCAGGTGCCGATGTCCGAGGTCCGCGGCAACCCCGGGCATCTCGCGCTGCTCGAGGACTGGCTCCGTTCGTACCGCCCGGACGAGCTGTTCGACGACCGTGGCGTGCTCCGACCGGAGATCGCCGCGGCCGCGCCGGCGGGCGATCGGCGCATGAGCGCGAACCCGAAGGCGAATGGCGGCGCGGTCCTGCGCGACCTGCGCCTGCCGGACTTCCGGGACTATGCGGTCACGGTCGAGCACCCGGGCGGGGCCCTGGCCGAGGCGACCCGCGTGACCGGCACGTTCCTGCGCGACGTCATCCGCGCGAATCCGGAGACGTTCCGGCTGTTCGGGCCCGACGAGACGGCGTCGAATCGGCTCACGCCGGTCCTCGAAGCCACCGACAAGGTGTGGGAGGCGGAGATCCTGCCCGTCGACGAGGACCTCGCGCCGACCGGCCGCGTCCTCGAGGTGCTGTCGGAGCACCTGTGCCAGGGCTGGCTGGAGGGCTACCTCCTGACCGGGCGCCACGGCGTATTCAACTGCTATGAGGCGTTCATCCACATCGTCGACGCGATGCTGAACCAGCACGCGAAGTGGCTCAAGGTCATCGACGACCTGGAGTGGCGGCGGCCCATCGCTTCGCTCAACTACCTGCTGTCCAGTCACGTCTGGCGCCAGGACCACAACGGCTTCAGCCACCAGGATCCAGGGTTCATCGATCATGTCGTGAACAAGAAGGCCGAGGTCATCCGGGTCTACCTGCCGCCGGACGCGAACACGCTGCTGAGCGTGATGGACCACTGCCTCCGGAGCCGCAACTACGTCAACGTGATCGTGGCCGGCAAGCAGCCGTCACCCCAGTGGCTGTCGATGGACGAGGCGGTGATCCACTGCGCGCGCGGCGCGGGGATCTGGGAATGGGCATCGACTGCGGGCGACGCGGAGCCCGACGTCGTGCTCGCCTGTGCCGGCGACGTCCCGACGCTCGAGACGCTGGCCGCCGCGGCGCTCCTCCGGCAGCACCTCCCGGAGCTGAAGGTCCGCGTCGTCAACGTCGTCGACTTGATGCGCCTCCAGCCGCCGAGCGAGCACCCGCACGGCATGACGGACGCGGAGTTTGACGCGCTGTTCACGACGGACCGACCGGTCGTCTTCGCCTATCACGGCTATCCGTGGCTGATCCACCGGCTCACGTATCGCCGGACGAACCACGACAACCTCCACGTCCGCGGCTACAAGGAGGAGGGCACGACGACCACGCCGTTCGACATGGTGATGCTCAACGACCTGGACCGGTATCACCTGGTCACGGACGTGATCGATCGCGTGCCGGGGCTCGCGGATCGGGCAGGCCGGCTGCGCCAGCAGATGGCCGACGCGCGCCTGCGGGCACGTGCCTGGACGCGCGAACATGGCGAAGACATCCCCGAAGTCCGCGACTGGACCTGGGGCGGAAGCGCGGCGCCTTCGCGCGCGGCCAGCTGAACCGCCACTCCGACGGGTGCCGATTCTCGTCGTCAACTCGGGGTCGAGCAGCCTGAAGCTGCGCCTCGTCGAGGGTCGCGATGCGGTGGTGTCCGCGGATCTGCCGGCCATCGACATCGACGCCGCCACGTCCGCGACGGACGCGCTCGAACGCGCGATCGGGGAGATGCAGGCGCGGCACGAGATCGAGGCGGTCGGCCATCGCATCGTGCACGGCGGCACCGAGCTCACCGCCGCGACGGCGGTGGATGAGGACGTGCTTGGGCGCCTCCGCGCCCTGTCCGACCTCGCGCCCCTGCACCAGCAGCGGTGCATCGCCGCCGTGGAGGCGGCTCGGCGCGCGCTGCCGGCGCTGCCGCACGTTGCGTGCTTCGATACCGCGTTCCACGCCACGCTTCCCGCGGCGGCGGCGACGTACGCCCTGCCCGCGGCGTGGCGTGCGCGCTGGCCGCTTCGTCGGTTCGGGTTCCACGGGCTGTCGCATGCGTGGGCCGCCCGGCGAGTGGCGGAGCTCCTCGACCGCCCGATCGAATCGCTTCGGACGGTCACCTGCCACCTCGGTGCCGGGGCATCGTTGGCCGCCGTAGCCGGTGGCCGGTCGGTCGACACGACCATGGGCTTTACGCCCCTCGAGGGCCTCGTGATGGCGACGCGCTCCGGCTCCGTGGACCCCGGGCTGGTCCTGTGGCTCCAGCGGCATGGCGGTCTGGCGGTGAGCGAGGTCGCCGATGGGCTCGAGCATGGCTCGGGGCTGCTTGGGCTCACCGGCACGGCCGACATGCGCACGGTCCTCGCCTCCGCCCAACGCGGCGAGCGGGAGGCCGTGGACGGGGTCGCTGTCTACCTGCATCGGCTGCGCTCGGAGATCGCGGCGATGACCGCGTCGCTCGGTGGCCTCGATGCGCTCGTGTTCACGGGCGGCGTCGGCGAGCATGCCGCGGCGATCCGCTCGGGGGCCGTCGACGGCCTGGAATTCCTCGGGCTGGCGCTCGATGCGGATGCCAACGGCGCGGCCACCCGCGCGACCGGCGGCGTTGCCGGAGATCGACGGATCGATCGGGGCGATGGCCCGGCGATCGTCGTCATCGAGAGCCGGGAGGACCTCGAGATCGCCGGCCAGGTGCGGTCCGTCCTCCACTGAGTCACGCCGGGCGGGTGGCGACCGCCGGCCCGCCCGGATCAGCCCCTGCGGCACTGGCCGGCGCGCCGGCAGCGTCGGATCGTGGCATCGAACAGCACGTGCGCAGGAGGATGTTCGATGCAGCAATCGTCCGTTCAGCGTTCCCTCGGAGCGCCCGCCCTCGTCGGCGTGCTCCTGGTGGCCGTCGGGGTGGTCGCCCTCATCGTTCGCGATTCCAACGTGAATCTGCTTCCCGACCTCGGGACGTGGGGCTGGCCGTATTTCGTCATCGTGCCCGGCGTGATCCTGCTCGGCCTCAGCCTCGTGCCGCAGCGGCCGCGAGGCACGGCCCTCGCCGTCGCCGGCGCAGTGGTCACGACCGTCGGCGGGCTGCTGCTGTACCAGTCGCAGTCCGGCCACTGGGAGAGCTGGGCCTACGCCTGGGCGCTGCTCCCGGGCGCGGCCGGTCTCGCGCTTCTGGGCTATGGCGCATACGCCGGCGTGGCGGGCATGCGGTCAGCGGGCACCTGGTTGGCGGCGATCGGTGCCCTGCTGTTCGTGGCCGGTGCGTGGTTCTTCGAGGGCCTCTTCGCGGGCGAACCGCGGCCGGTCGACATCGGCAACTGGTGGCCGGTCGGGGTGATCGTGGTCGGCGCCGCCCTTGCCCTCTGGGCAATTGTCCGGCCGATGCTGCCCGGCGACGGTCGCGGTCCCGGCGAGCCTCGCGGCTCCGGCCAGCCACGCCCGCTGTAGGCGGCGGGACCGCAGCGGAGCGCGAGAAAACAAGGCGGCGGGCCCGTCCGAGGACGGGCCCGCCGCACTCCCCCTGGGAGCGTTCGACGCTGAGCTACTCGGCAAGGTCCTCGATGGGCATCGGCTCGGCCGGCGCCGTCCCGGTGATCCGCCGCCAATCGAGGGTGCGGATGCTCCGGGGCCACGCGGCCCCGGTCCGGGTGAGCACGAGCAGGATGCCGGCGATGCTCAGCGTCGCGAACAGGGCAAGGAAGATGGGCAGGAGCTTCTGCATGGTTGGCACCTCCGGGCCTGTGTGCT
>DASSHR010000313.1:0-2077 GCA_035692745.1 Candidatus Limnocylindrales bacterium
GCCTCGCTGGATGCGGTCGTAGAGGTCGCCGATGATCCCGGTCATGCGCTCGACGGACTGCGGGATCTCGATCATCGGCAGCCCCTGGTCGTGGAGCATCTTCGCCGGCACGTCGAAGAAGCGAGGGTCGAAGCTGATCCCGCCCACCTGGTACGTCGCGGCGAGCTTGCGAAGGTGCTCCATGATGTCGGTCACGTCGACCGGCTCCTCTTTCGTCGGCACCCACAGGCGCACCCACGCGGCGAGGCTCCCGTCGTCGAGGTACTGGACGATGCACACGGCGGACGAATCGCGCTTGATGCCGATGTCGACGCCGACCCACGTCGGGGCCTTGGCGATCGGCTTGACGTTCCGACGCAGCGCGGCCCAGACGTTCCGCCCGTCCTCGCCCAGCCATGAGCTGTAGCCGTCGACCCACTGGCCGAGCCGGAAGATGCGGAATCGCGCGTCCGGCATCAGTCGAAGGTCCGTCTCGAGCGCCGACATGCGGAGGAAGCCCGACTCGATCGCGGGATTGGCCTTGCGCCACTGATCCCGGTCGTCCACCTTGCACCCGAGATCCGCGGCGTGCTCGCGGAAGTTGAACCGCGGGAGCTCGCCGCCCTCGGCCAGCAGCTTGCGGGTCGTGAACAGCGCGTTCTCGCGCTCGATACCGGGCGTGCCCTTGCCGAGCACGAGGGATCGGGAGCGCTTGCCGCCGGCCATCAGCAGCGAGGCCCAGGCATCCATCGGCTGGAAGCCGATCTCGTCCGCGATCCCCACGGAAGGGTCGAGGCCCTGCAAGCCCTCGATGTCGTTGGAGATCGGGAAGATGACGCCTTCGTTCGATGGGATCTCGACGCGCGGGGTGGCGATGCCGGAGAAGATCAGCGCCCGATCGCGCAGCTCCGGCTCGGCCTTGACCATCGACACGAGCGGGCCGTAGACCGAGCGGATCGCCTGCCCGACCGTGGTGGCGATGATGGGCACCTGCGGCGATCCCGTCTCATCATCGAGGAACCCGGCCGCGCAGCCGATGGCGGCTTCGATCGTCGACTTGCCGTTACCGCGAGGGAACGACTCCATCGAGGCGTCCACATCGGCGGCGAAGTCGGCTTCGATGCCTTCCTTCTGCCACGCCGCGAGCTTGATGGGTTTCCCGTGGCCCTCGCCCTTCGGGGAGCGGCAGTATTTCTCGATGAACCGGATGTACTTGCCGTGCCGGGAGCCCTTCCAGGCCATCCACGGGCCGGGCGTCGTGGTGACGACGCGCTTCTGGAACCCGCCGCGCGGCACTAGGGAACCTGCCGGCTGCCGCCTGTGAGTGTGCGCGGCGGGTTCGCGGGGTATGCGGGGACCGACCCCTCCGAACTTTTCCGACCGAACACGCCGCCCTGCGCCTCGCTGCGATGACACACGAGGCACGCCACGAGCCCTGTGGTGTGGTCCAGCGTGTCGGGCTTGCCGGTACAGCCATCCCCTCCGACCTGACACCCACCCACCTGCGCCCTGCGCTCCCGCGACGTGCGCTGCCAGCCTGTTCCGGGGCCATAGAGGGCGAGGCGTCGAGGCTGTCGGTTGCGGGCGTAGTGCCACTGCGACTCGCACGCCAGACAGCGGCTCGCCGTGGTGAGCGAGCGTGACGGGCACGCCACGCCTTGCGCCGGCCCGAGACAGGGGCGCAGCATCAGCGGCACCGGACGGTCTGCCCCGTCCGAAGACGAGGGGCGGGTCTACGCGCCGTGCCGGATGCTCGGCTCTGGCGCTCGGTGCCGAGGGACATTCTACAGCCGCCCGATGACCAGGACGAGGGCGATGAGGAAGACGCTCCATGCCAGCAGGGATTCGGCCTTGGAGCGGATGAGCTCGATACCTGCGAGGGCGGCTGCCACGATGAGCAGGGCCGTGAGGATGGGGGTCATGCTGCGTCCTCCGGTTCGCTCGCCGCGAAGCAGCGATTGCACAGGGCGTCCGGTTCGAGCCGGGACAGGGCCTCGATGGAGATGACCGACCCACGGCCGGCCTGATCCAGGTTGTCCTGCTCCCCGCCGTATGGGACGAGGCCCGCTGCGGTGCGGATCTTCTTGTGCGCTCGCCC
>DASSHR010000314.1:0-2178 GCA_035692745.1 Candidatus Limnocylindrales bacterium
GGTCGTGATCGTGGTCGGCGCCGTCGAATCGACGACGTCCAGCTTCCGGACCGACGCGGACACGATCTACAACGAGGTGATCAAGTACACCTCGAACGTCACCCGCATCTACAGCCCCAACGCCACCTGGGCGAAGGTGAAGGCCGCCGCGCAGGGCGCGAACATCTTCGTCTATCTCGGCCATGGCTACGGCTTCCCGAGTCCGTACCGGCCCGTGCTCAGCCCGTCGGTCCAGGACGGGATGGGGCTGAACGAGATCGGCGGCATCGACGACAACGACAAGAAGTACTACGGCGAGACGTCGATCGCGAACGAGATCCGGCTCGCGAAGAATGCCGTCGTCCTCCTGAACCACCTGTGCTACTCGGCGGGCAGCTCGGAGAGCGGCGATCCGGAGCCGACCATCCCCATCGCCCGCCAGCGCGTTGACAACTTCGCCTCGGGCTGGATCAAGGCCGGCGCCCGCATGGTGATGGCCGATTCGTGGACGAGCGCGATCACCTACACGATCCGCTCGCTGTTCACGACCGATCAGACGCTCGGCGCGATGTGGAGCGCAGCGCCAAACCGCCACGCGCATGAGCTGCCCTTCACGCCCGTCCGCAACCCGCAGTTCCAGGCCCGCCTGGATCCCGACACGTGGACGACCGGGTTCCATCGATCCGTGGTGGGTGCCCTCGGCATGCGCACCACCGACGTCATGGCCGGCGTGGGCTCGACCGCGACCTCCGCGACCACGACGGCCGGCGATGCGGCCGGTCCCGAGCTCTGGTCCGTCGACGGCCCGACGGCGCTCACGCCGAACTTCGATGGTGTGGCGGACCGGCTCAACCTGCTCGCCCGCTTCTCCGAGACCGTCACCTGGACCGGCACGGTCAAGAACGCGGACGGCGACGTCCTGCGGACCCAGACCGGCAGCGGCTTCCAGGCGAACCTCACCTGGGACCTGAAGTCCGGCGGCGCGCTCTCGCCCGACGGCGACTACACGTGGAATCTGTCCGCGGCGGATGCCGCCGGCAATGCGATGGCCGACGAGAGCGGCCCCTTCACGATCACCGGCGGGCCGACACCCGACACCGGCGTCCCGACGTTCGCACCAACGACGCCGCTCCTGACGAAGGTCGGCACGATCGGCTACGCGCTGCACTTCGACGCGCCGGTGACAGGCCTCGCCGTGGATGACTTCACCCGGACCGGCAACTCGCCGGGCTGCGTCGTCGGGGCGCCCGTCGGAAGCGGCGCGGACTACACCATCACGCTCACGAGCTGCAAGAGCGGCTCGGTCGGGCTCTACCTGAACCAGCTGACCGTCACGGATGCGTCGTCGAAGGCCGGCCCGGCCGGCCCGATCGTCGCCGCGACGGTGAAGGTCGACAACACGGCACCGAAGGCGACGACGCCGAAGCCGTCACTTCGAACCGGCCTCGCGCTGGAGACGACCTCGACCGCGCAGCGCCTGCTCATGCGCATCACGTGGACCGGCACCGACGCCGATTCCGGGATCGCGACCTACGACGTCCAGCGCTCCTATGACGGCGCCGCCTACGCGACGATCGCGAGCGCCACGACGGCGACCTCGCTCGACTGGACGATGACCCCCGGTCACACCTACAAGTTCCGGGTCCGCGCCAGGGACAAGGCGGGCAACGTCGGCGCCTGGACCACCGCCTACTCGTGGCACGCGTACCTGCGCCAGAACTCGTACTCGTCGATCGCGTACGCCGGCACCTGGGCAACGAGCTCCGCGGCGCAGGCCAGTGGCGGCTCCGTGAAGTCGTCGTCCACGGCCGGCGCCAGCGCGACCCTGACGTTCAGCGGTCGCGCGATCGGCCTCGTGACCACGCTCGGGCCGAACCGCGGCGCGGTGCAGGTCTGGGTGGACGGCGTGTTGTCCGCCACGATCGACACCCGAGCCGATGCGGACGCCTTCAAGCGCGTGGTGTTCAGCAAGGGCTGGTCCAGCTACGCCACGCACACCATCAAGCTGGTCGTGGTCGGCACGGCGGGCCGGCCGAAGGTCGATCTCGACGCCTTCGAGGTCATCGGCTGAGGTCCGCACCGGACCACACCGGACCCCCCGGTACCACTCGAATCGGGACATTCGTAGGGGTGGGGCGAGCGCACCGGAACCCGTACCGTCGACCGTCCATGGATCACCACCACCAGCATCCCGCGATT
>DASSHR010000315.1:0-3479 GCA_035692745.1 Candidatus Limnocylindrales bacterium
TGCATCGCCAACCCGAGGCCGAACAACGGCGTCGTGACCACGCCGAGCACCGCGCCGATCAGGCCGGTCCACTGCAGCCCGACGGAGATCCGATGTCGGGTCGGGCTCATCGCGGCGTTCACCGAACGAGCTTGCCCGTTCTGACCGTGGCCGCGCGGTACACGTCGCCGGGCAGGCCCCGGGCGGAGATCGCGTTGGCCACCGCCAGGTTGTCGTATTCGGTGCGCTTGATCTCCGCGGACACCGAGGTGCCGTCTGCGCCGCCGCCATCGATGGTGACCAGCGCCCACGATGCCGTCGGGTCGCCGTCGAAGACGTAGCCCGCGCTGCCGCCGTTCACGATCAGCTTCCAGCCGAACTCGCGAATCTCCGGCATGTGCGTGTGGCCACAGCAGATCACCCGAGCGTCGGTGCGCGACATCCGCTCCGTCGTCGTGGACGGATCGAGGTCCCTGTCGAAGCCCTGGGTCTGCGAACCCGGCGACGCATGGGTCACCAGGATCAGGTCGTCGCCGATCCGCACCCGGCGCTCGGCGGGCAGCCGGCGCAGCCACGCGAGGTGCTCGTCCTCGAGCGCGTCGTGCGCCCAGTTCGCGGCGGCCTTCATCGATTCCGGGACGCCGGAGTCGAAATACCACGGGACGGCCGCCGCATAGTCGCCGTCGGCGACGGCGATGTCCGTGTTGCCCTGGACGATGATGGCGCCCTCGCGCTCCATGTCACGCAGCGCGTCGACGGTCCCGCCGGGCTCCGGTCCGTTCATGACGATGTCACCGGCAACGAGGATCACGTCCGGCTTCTCGCGCTTGATGGCCTTGCGCACGGCCTCGACGGCGAGCAGGTTGCCGTGCATGTCGGAGAGCACGGCGATCCGCGTGGCCATGGCTCAGCGACCCCGAAAGGGTCGGAGGGCCGGCCCGGCAGCACGTGGTGACGAGGTCTCGCGGCCGCGGGTTGCGAAAACCGCCAGGTTGGGGCACGGGAGGCTGCGGAGTGTCGCGACGGTTCCGATCGCGGTCATCGCAGCGTGCCTTCGGGCGGGATGATGAATGACAGCAGGCCCTCGCAGGCAACCTCGCCGTTGACGGTCGCGACGCCGCGGCCCTTGCCGAAGCGGCTGCCGAGCTTCTCCATCCTAACCTCGAGCCGGAGCGTGTCGCCGGGGACGACGATGCGCTTGAAGCGGACGTCGTCGATGCCCGCGAACAGCCCGATCCGGTCTCCGAAGCCGGGCTGCTTTGCCACGTACACGGCCATCGTCTGGGCGAGCGCCTCGACCTGGAGGACGCCGGGCAGGATCGGCAGGCCCGGGAAATGGCCCTGCGCCCAGAACTCGGTGCTCGTGATGCCCTTGATGCCGACGATCCGCTTCTGGTCGGGGTCGTACTCGATGATCCGATCGACCATGAGCAGTGGCCAGCGATGCGGGATCAGCGCCTCGATCTCGCGGGTGGTGTGGACCGTGCCCGGCGTTGCGAGCGGGTCGGTCCTGGGAGCCGCCTCCGTGGTCATCGGGCGCCGGCGGCGGCCAGGAAGGCCGCGCCCCCGATGCGATCGAGCAGGTTCGTCGTCATCCGTCCCTCCAGGAACGTCTCGTTGTCGAGCAGCGCTCGGTGGATCTCGATGTTCGTCGTGACGCCGTCGACGAGGAGCTCCTCGAGGGCTGCGCGGCCGCGAGCGATCGCGGTTGGACGATCTGGCCCCCAGACGACGAGCTTGCCGAGGAGCGAGTCGTAGTACGGCGGCACCTCGTAGCCGGGGTAGAGGTGGGAGTCCATCCGGATCCCCGGCCCGCCGGGCGCGTGGTACTGGTCGATGATGCCCGCGCCGGGGCGGAAGTCGTGCGCCGGGTCCTCGGCGTTGATTCGGAACTCGATCGCATGGCCGCGGGTCACGATGTCCGACTGGCGGAGCCCCAGCGGCTCGCCCGCGGCGATGCCGATCTGGAGCGCGACGAGATCGATGCCGGTGAGCATCTCCGTGACGGGATGCTCCACCTGGATGCGGCAGTTGATCTCGATGAAGTAGGCCGCGCCGGTGCCGTCGACGAGGAACTCGAGGGTCCCGACATTCTCGTAGCCCGCTGCGACGACGGCCCGAACCGCCTTCTCGGCGAGGGCGGCTCGCGCCTCCGCGGACAGCGCCGGGGTCGGCGCCTCCTCGAGGATCTTCTGGTGCCGCCGCTGGACCGAGCAGTCGCGCTCGCCGAAGTGGACCCCCGCGCCGAACTTGTCGACCGCGACCTGCACCTCCACGTGGCGGTTGTCGTCGAGCCACTTCTCGAGGTAGATCGAGTCGTCGCCGAACGCCGACTTCGCCTCGGAGCGGCAGATCTTGATCGCCGATTCGAGCTCGCGCGAGGTCCGGACCATACGCATGCCCTTGCCGCCACCGCCGGCCGACGGCTTGATCAGCACCGGATAGCCGATCCGGTCCGCCTCGCGGAGCGCGTGATCGTCGTCCGTGATCATCGACGAGCCCGGGATCGTGGGCAGGCCAAACCCGCCGAGGAGCCGCCGCGTCGCCTCCTTCGAGGCGAACTTGTCCAGCACGGAGGGCGGCGGGCCGATGAACGTCAGCTCGTGGGCGCGAACGACCTCGGCGAAGGTCTCGTCCTCGGACAGGAAGCCGTAGCCGGGGTGGATCGCGTCGCAGCCGGTCACGAGCGCGGCCGAGATCACCGCCGGCGCCGACAGGTACGAGCGGCGGGCGTCCGCCGGCCCGATGCAGATGGCCTCGTCCGCGAGCTGGGCCGGGAGGGAGTCGCGATCCGCCTCCGAGTAGGCGACGACGGCCTCGACGCCGAGGGTTCGGCACGCGCGCAGCACGCGCAGCGCGATCTCACCGCGGTTCGCGATGAGGATGCGACGGAACATCAGCGCGCCTCGGCGCCGGCGCCCGCGCCGGTGCCGGCAGCGGTGGCGCCCGTCAGCTCGAGGCGGATCAGCTCCTGGCCGTACTCGACGGCGGTGCCGGGCTCGACGAGCGTCTGCCCGACGACGCCGTCGGCGGGTGCGGTGACGTCCTGGCGGACGCCGAGCACGTCGACGGTCCCGAGCGTGTCGCCGGCACGGACGCGGGTGCCCGACGCGGCCTTCGGGCCGGGCTGGAAGTAGCCCACGGCCGGCGACTGGGCGATCGATCGGGAGCGATCCCCATCGCCGTCGCGCGACGACGATCGTGGCGACGCGCCGTTCGTGGCCGCGCTCGCGGCGCCGCTGCCGGCCGTGATTCCGCTGGGGCTCCCTGGGGTGGCACCGCCGCTCGCCGCGGGCCTGCCGCCGCGGTGGCCCTCCACGCCGGCGCGACCGTGACCGTGGCCTTCGTGGCCCGGCTGACTCCGGGACGCCTTGTCCGTGACGCGGCGTCCCTCGCCCGGCCCGACGCCGTAGGGCCGGCGGAGCCGGACGTGCCACTCGCCCTCGCGGACCTCGAGCTCACCGAGCTGCGTCGTCGACAGCTTGGCGATCAGGGCCGGC
>DASSHR010000316.1:0-2144 GCA_035692745.1 Candidatus Limnocylindrales bacterium
CCCGTCCTCCAGGCGGCCGACATCGTCATGTACAAGGCGACCGTCGTGCCCGTCGGGCGCGACCAGGCCGCGCACCTCGAGCTGTCACGGGAGATCGTGCGGGCGTTCAACCGCCGCTACGGCGACACGTTCCCCGAGCCGCAGGCGGTCTTCACGGAAGCCCCGACCGTGATCGGCACGGACGGCGTCCGCAAGATGTCGAAGTCGGTCGGGAACACGATCGACATCCTCGGCGAGCCGGCGCTCGTGACGAAGCAGGTCGTGTCGATGGTCACGGACACGCAGCGCATCAAGCGCACCGATCCGGGCCGGCCGGAGGTCTGCAACGTCTGCCAGCTCCAGCGCTTCTTCGGCGACGACTACGAGTCGCTCTGGGAGAGCGAGCGGACCGCTGCCACGGGCTGCGTCGACATGAAGCGCCTGCTCGCCGACCGCATCGTCCGGCACTACGCGCCGGCGCGCGAGCGCTATCTCGAGCTCATCGCCAATCCGAAGGAGATCGACGAGATCCTCGCCGCGGGTGCCGAGCGCCTGGCGCCGCTGGCGAAGGCGACCATGGACGAAGTCCGCGAGAAGATGGGTCTGCGCTAGGAGGCTCTGACCACCATGGGGTTCGAGATGACACCCCGGGAGCGCCGCTGGTTCGACGCGATCCTCGTCCTTGGCGCGCTCGCGCTCGGCTTCATCGTCCTGGGCTTCTTCGCCGAGATCTTCGTGATCTTCGGCGACCTGATCATGGTCTTCTTCCTGGCCTGGCTGTTCGCGTTCATGCTCGGCCCGATCGTCAACCGGGTCACGGCCATCCCGTTCGTGAGCCGGACCGGCGCGATCTTCGTCGTGTACTTCGTGCTGTTCGGCGGGCTGGTGCTGATCTCGATCATCGCGGCGACCGCGCTGGTGGGCTCGATCACCGACTTCATCACCAACCTGCCCGATCTCAGGGCGAACCTCCCAAACATCGTGGCGCCGTGGCAGGAACGGCTCAACGGGGTTGGCATCGGCCAGGTCGACCTGCTCGCCCAGGCGCAGACCTTCCTCGACAACCTGAACGACTACGCCGTCCAGCTGGCGGCGCCACTGCAGCAGATCGCCGTGGCCAGCCTCGGTGCCATCGCGAACCTGCTGCTCGTCGTCGTGCTGTCGCTGTACATGGTCGCCGACCGGGAGCGCCTGATCGCGTTCGGGTTCTGGCTCGTCCCGAAGGGCTACAAGACCGAGGCGAAGCTCCTCGAGGAGGCCGTGAGCCGCTCGTTCGGTGGCTTCATCCGCGGCCAGGTCATCACCGGCCTCGTGTTCGGCGTCGTGTGCTTCGTCGCGTCGGCCGTGTTCGGGCTCGAGTTCATCGCGGTGACCACGTTTGTCGCGGGCCTGCTCATGATCATCCCGTTCTTCGGTCCGTTCGTGTCCTGGATCCCGCCGATCCTCGTGGCGATGCTGTTCAGGCCCGAGGCACTGCCGGGCGTGGGGCTGGTCGTCGCCGTCGGCTGGCTCGTGGTCATGAACTGGCTCCAGCCGCGGATCATGGCGACGTCGCTGCGCATCCACCCGATCGTGGTGCTGGGCTCGGTGCTCGTCGGCCTCAAGATCGCGGGCATCCCCGGCGCCATCTTCGGCATCCCGATCGCGGCCGTGATCTCCGCCCTGTTCCTCCACGTGCTCAGCGGACGGCGCAACGACGGGCCGGTCGCGGATCGCGCCGCGGCGCGCGCCGGACAGCGCCAGGGCCGGCTCATCCGGCGACCGCGCGAGCCCGATCCCACGGTCGACAAGGACGTCGAGACCACCGCCGCCGACTAGCGGGGTTCGCCCTACGCGCCGCCGCGCTGCTTGAGGTCGGCGAGGATCTCGCGGGCCGCGTTCTGGCCCGGGCCGCCCGTGATGCCGCCGCCGGGATGGGCGCCGGAGCCGCACAGGTACAGCCGCTCCAGCGCGAGCCGGTAACGGGCGTGGCCGAGGAGCGGCCGCCAGACGAAGAACTGGTCGAGGCCCGGCTCAGCGTGGAGCGGATGTCCGCCGGTGAGCCCGTACTCGCGCTCGAGGTCCGGCGGCGCCAGGACCTGGCGGTGGCTCACGAGCTTGGCAATCCCGGGTGCGACCGTCTCGAGCTGCGCGACGACGGCGTCCCCGAACGCCTCGCGGCCGCC
>DASSHR010000317.1:0-3295 GCA_035692745.1 Candidatus Limnocylindrales bacterium
TGATCCCGGACGAGCTGCTCGATGCGTTCATGCTCTGCGGCACGCGCGAGGACGTCGCCGCGAAGGCGATGGCGTACCACGCCCAGACGGGCCTCCAGCTGCCGCTGCTCCAGCCGGTCATCCAGGAGGACGACCACATCGAGGAGCTGCTCGCGGCGGCAACGCTGTACGCCGAGCTGCCGGCGCCGGCGCAGTCGAAGGCGCCGGAACCTCCGGTGCCGGCCATCGCGGCGGTCGGCGCCGCGGCGTCTGCCGCGCCCGCCGCAGAAGCAGGCTCCCTCGCCGACGATCGACGGCTGACCGGAAGCGAGCGCGTCCGCCGCCGCCTCGCCGCCACGTGGGAGATCCTGCGGCCATTTGCCTACACGGCGTCCGTGATCCCGGTCCTTGCCGGCGCGGCGCTCGCCGTCGTCGATGGCGCATTCTCGCCGCTGCCGTTCATCGCCGCGCTCATCGGTGGCGTGCTCCTCCATTCCGGCACGAACATCGTCAACGAGGTCTACGACGTCCGGAAGGGCGTCGACACGATCGTCTCGCCGCGCGGCAGCCACGCGATCGTCAAGGGCCGCATGACCGAGCGAAGTGCCTTCGTCACCGCCGGACTCGCGTTCCTGCTCGCCGTCGTGATCGGGCTGTACCTGATCGCGCTGCGCGGGCCGGCGATCATCGTCCTCGGCCTGCTCGGGCTCATCGGGGGTTGGGGCTACACCGCGCCGCCGTTCCAGTACAAGTACCGCGCCCTCGGTGTGCCGCTCGTGTTCCTGCTGATGGGCCCGCTGATGGTCGTCGGCAGCTACTTCGCGATCACCGGGGCGTGGAGCCTGCCCGCGCTCGTGCTGTCGATCCCCGTTGGCTGCCTCGTCGCGGCGATCCTGCACGGCAACGAGTGGCGCGACATCGGGGAGGACAGCCGCGCCGGCATCACCACGCTCAGCTCGCGGGTCGGCAAGGAGTGGGCGCACTACGGCTACGTCGCCCTCGTGCTCGGCGCGTACATCACGCTCGGGCTCGCGGTCGCGTTCCGGCTGCTCCCGCCGGCGACGCTCCTCGCGATCCTGTCGCTGCCGTTCCTCGCCCAGGTGGTCCGATCTGCCGAGCTCGGCGCGACGGGCCAGGCGCGGGCGATCGCGATGATCGACGTCCAGACGGCGCGACTCCACCTCGCCTTCGGGTCGCTGCTCGTGCTGGGGGTGCTGGTCTCGGCCTGGATCCATGGCTGAGGCGGCATCGGGCGGCGGGTCGTCGGGCGCGCACGCGCCCGGATCCGATGCACCGGGCGCCATCGCGCTCGGGATCGCCGCCATCGCGGCCACGGTGGCCTTCGCCGCGACCTTCCGCGGTCCGCGGGCGCGGTTCTGGCATCGGATGACCTACACGGGGCTCGGGCTGGGCTCGCTGGCCCTGGTCACGTCGCCGCCTGCACGTCGTACGGGGATCCGCTGGTGGCACGTGCCGCTGGGCCTCCTGTCGGCAGGGATCCTGTACCTCACCTTCCAGATCGGAGATCGATTCGCGCGTCGGTTCGTCCCGAGCGGCGACCGGGAGATCCGCGAGATCTACGCCCTGCGCACACTCCGGCCGAAGGAGGAGATCGCGACGCGGCTCGCCACGATCGTGGGGCCCGCCGAGGAGCTCTTCTGGCGCGGGCTGGTCCAGGCCGCGCTGATGCGTCGCTTCGGCCGCTGGCCCGGTGCCGCGCTCGCCGCGATGGCCTACGGCGGCGTCCACGTCACGGCCGGCAACTTCACGCTCATGGGCGCCGCCGGCGTCGCGGGCGCGCACTGGTGCACGCTGTACGCGATGGGCGTGCCCCTCGGTGCGCTGATCGTGAGCCACGTCGCCTGGGACATCTGGATCTTCCTCGTCCAGCCGACGGGTGAGATCGAGCTGGTGGGCTCCGCGACCGCGTAGCCGCGGGGGCGGGCCGACGTCGTGACGGCACCGCGGGCGCGCGCCGATCGGCTAGCGTCACGCCGTGGATGTCCTGAGCGCGGTCCTCGCCATCACCGTCGCGATCGCGCTGCTGTTCGAGGTCGCGCGCCGGGTCGGCGTGCCATGGCCGAGCGTGTTCGTGCTCGGCGGGCTCGCGCTCGGGTTCGTGCCCGGATTGCCGCGGATCGAGCTCGAGCCGGACCTCGTCCTCCTCGCGTTCCTGCCGCCGCTGCTGTTCAGCGCCGCGGTCGAGACGCCGGTCCGCGACCTCAAGACCGACGTGTGGCCGATCGCCCGGCTGTCGATCGGGCTCGTGCTGTTCACCCTGGCGGCAGTCGCGCTGGCGACGCACTACCTCGCCGGCCTGTCATGGCCCGCTGCGCTCGCGCTCGGCGCGATCGTCGGGCCGACCGACGCGATCGCCGCCACGATCGTCTTCCGGCGGATCGGCGTGCCCCGGCGCGTCGTCGCGCTGATCGAGGGCGAGTCGCTGTTCAACGACGCGACGGCGCTGGTCGCGTATCGAACCGTCCTGATCGCTGCGGCGGCGGGGACGTTCGTCCTGACCGACGCGATCGTCGGCTTTGGCTTCGCTGCTGTCGGCGGCATCGCCATCGGCGGGGTCGTCGGGTTCCTCGCCGCAGCGCTCATCCGACGCCTCGACGATCCCCCGGTCGAGGTCCTGCTGTCGCTCGTCGTCGGCTTCGCCGCCTACCTGCCGGCCGAACGAGTCGGGTTGTCGGGCGTCCTCGCGGCCGTGACCGCGGGGCTGGTCGTCGGAACGCGGATCGGGACGATCCTGAGCCCGCAGAGCCGGGTGCTGTGGCTGAGCACGTGGAAGATGGTCACGTTCGTGCTCAACGGGTTCCTGTTCGTGCTCATCGGGCTCGAGCTGCCGAGCGTCCTCGCCGGCCTCGATGGCTACTCAGGGCTCCAGATGGCGGGGCTGGTGGCGCTGGTCGGGGCGGTCGCGGTGGTGAGCCGGCTCGCGTGGGTCTTCGCGTCGAGCCACCTGCCGAACTCGACGCGGCAGGCGTTCCAGCGCGTCGATCCGCGGCTCGCGCAGCGGCTGACATTCCTCGTGGGCTGGTCGGGGTTGCGCGGCGCCGTCTCGCTCGCCGCCGCGCTCGCGCTGCCGAAGGACTTCCCGGAGCGGAACGTGGTGCTGCTCCTGACCTTCGCTGTCATCGTGGTCACGCTCGTCGGCCAGGGCCTCACGCTCCAGCGCGTGGTCCGCTGGGCAGGCTGGGACGGCACGGAGCTCGACGGTGACGAGCTAACGACCGCTCGGACCGCGGCGTATCAGGCGGGGCTCGACGAGATCGCCCGGGCGCGCATCACCGCAGCCGCCCACCTCGAGTTG
>DASSHR010000318.1:0-3126 GCA_035692745.1 Candidatus Limnocylindrales bacterium
AGCGGACCCACGAGCACCAGCGCGGCGTCCGACCACGACGACCCGGACGCCGCGGTTCGCAGCAGCGCCGCTTCTGGCGCGACGAGCACGACCACGCGGACGTCGGGCAGGTAGCGGAGCGCCAGCTCCAGGTCCGCAGGCTCGATCGTGGCCGCCGCGGATCGGGTGACCGTCGCGTGGCCCACGCCCGCGCTCGCGAGCTCGAGCAGGAGTCGGTCGCCGTCGGCTCCCGCGGGGGCGAGGCCCACGACCTCGACGCGGCTGTCCGCGGAGGCCACGGCACGACGCGCGATGGCGCTCACGGCGGTTGCCGCGCCCGGGGCAAGCACGCCGACGACGATCATCGCCGAAGCCTACTCGCCCGGCCGCGGGTACCAGCGTGCGGGCCGGCGCGTACCAACGGATCGTGCACGGTGGCCATCGAGTCGGCAGACTGGCGCGATGGCCGGGCCCCCAGGCGCCGGCGGGAGCGACGGGGAGCGCATCGATGGATGAATGGGGCGAGGCGCCACCGACCTTCGATCGGTCGGGAGATGCATGGGGCTCGAGCGGGGCCGCCTTCGGCGAGGACGACCAGGGCGGCGGCGACCAGTACATCGAGCTGCTCGGCGCGAACCTGTGGGTCGCCGGGATGGTCAACCTCGGCCGGTTCCGACGCGTGTCCGACTTCGTGAACATCGTCCAGGGCTACCTGGTGATGCGCGATGTCGTCGTCCTCACGCGCACTGGCGAGGCCACGCGCCTCACGCTGCCCGAGTTCCGCGTGCTCCCCGACGACGTGGCGGTGGTGGGCCAGCTGAGCGGCGGCGCCGAGAGCACGTCCCAGACCAGCGGCGGCACGACGTACATCGAGAAGGTGAAGCGTCGGCTCGTCGTGCTCACCCGTTCGCACATCATCGACGGCGACGTGTTCATGCAGCAGGACGGGTCCGTGATGTCGTTCGTGGACGCGACGGACCCAAAGTTCATCCCCATGTCCGACGTGCGAGTGCGCTGGGTCAGCGATCGCAAGCTTGCGGCGCGCTACCCCTTCGCGCTGCTCCAGCGATCACAGATCCTGGGCGTGGCCACGGAAGGGATCAAGCTTGGGACGACCGAGACGTCGATGCGCCGCGCGGAGCTGCTCAAGGCGGCGCGCGTCATGACGCCCGGCGATGCCCTCGATGGCGACATCCCGGCGATCGTCGGCACCGGCGATCCGACCACCGAGCTGGACGGCGTGCCGGCCGGCTCGGCAACGGAGGGCGACGGCTCCGCCTAGTGCGGCGTCTCCGACGGCTTCGGCGTCCCGGTCGGGCGGGGCGTGGCGCTGGGACGTGGGGTCTCGGTCGGATGCGGCGTGCTGGCGCCGTCGGAACCCGAACCGGATCCCGACCCGTCGTCGGAGCCGGACCCGGAGTCGGACCCCGAGCCCGAGCTGTCCGTGCTGCCGGGCCCGGAGTTCGAGGCACCGTCACCGGAGCTGTCCGTGGTGCCGGGGCCTGAATTCGAGCCGCCGTCGTCCCCGGGCTCGGTGGTGCCGTCCGGGCCGCCATGGTCGTCGCTCGCTTGGGGCGACCCGAACGGCCCCTCGGATTCGCCGGGTTCGGTCTGCGATGGCGCCGTCTCGAGGCCCGGTATCGGGAGCGACGGCGCCGGGGTCCGACTCGGAGTCGGCGAGATTGTTGGGGCCGGCCGGAAGAGGCCCAGCGCGCTGCCCACGCCGACCGTCGCGGCACCCGCGAGCGCGACGCCTGCGATCGCGATCACGAGCACGTAGGCCAGCGCCGACGCGCGCGCGAGGGACGGCAGGCCCGGAGCGCGCATCGCCGCCCACGCCTGGCGCACGCTGGCCCCGAAGCCAGCGAGGATGCCGCGGCGCCGAACCGGCGCCATGAAGCCCACGGTTCCCGGCGCGGGCTCGTCCGCGATCGCCGCCATGACGCGGCTCGTGAAGTCGGGCGCGACGCGAACCCCGACGTCGTCGATCGAGCCCTCGAGGCGGCGGCCGGCGACGAGCGCATCCTGGCGTTCCCGCCAGTCGCCATCGCCCAGCTCGTCCGCGCGCATCGGCTCGGGGGCCCGGTCGTGCTGGTCGGTCATGCAGGCCCGCCGGTTCCGAGGCGGTCTCGCAGCCGCAGGAGGCCGCGCCGCAGGTGGGTCTTCACGGTGCCGAGGGGGCGGCCGGTGAGCGTGGCGATCTCCTCGAGCGACCGCTCGCCGAAGAATCGGAGCGCGACCACCTCGCGGTACGGCTCATTGAGGTCGGCGACCGCGCGCCTCGTCGCGGTCGCCTGCTCGGCACGCAGGGCAAGGTGCTCGGGCTCGGTGTGCGACCCACCCGGGAGCCGGGTGATTGCTTCTGGCATGGCGTCATCGATCGTCGATATCCGGAGCCACGTGATGGCCTTGCGGCGGCCCAGCTGCCGAATGGCGAGCCGGACCGCGATCCGGGTCAACCACGCGCCAAACGGCCCCTCGCCGCGCCAGGTCGCGAGGGACCGGTACGCGATCACGAAGGCCTCCTGGGCGACATCCTCGGCCTCGTGCAGGTCGGCGAGCACGCGCTGGCACGCGCGGACGACGGCCGCGGCTTCGCGATCCACCAGGATCGCAAAGGCGTCACGGTCGCCGTCGAGCACGGCGCGCACCACCTGGAGCTCATCGATCGAACCATCGTGCTGGGTCGTTCGGGTCACTGCTGGGTCGATCGGAGAGCCTCCGTGGCGACGCGTCGGCCGAAGGATCGGCCGGCGCCATCGCCATGATGCGAGGCTGTCCGGGAACGCGACTTCGGTCGGAGGTCACGTCCCGGGCGGGCCAATCGGCTCAGCCGGGGCCGCTCGTCCCGCCATCGGACGAGTCGTCGGAGCCGCCGGACCCGTCATCGGACCCGCCACCGGACCCGCTGTCGTCGCTCGGTCCGCTGTTGTCGTCGGATCCGTCGCCAGCGCCGTCGTGGCCGGAATCGCCACCGTGGTCGTCGGACGCCTCGGGCTCGCCGGAATCGCCGCCGTTGTCATCGCCCGCTTCGGCGCCATCGCCGCCGTGGTCGTCGTTCACGTCCTCGTTGGTATCCTCGTCCTGGCCGTTGTGGTCGTTCGCGTCCGTTGCCTCAGGAGACTCGCCCGGCTCCGCGCTCTCGTC
>DASSHR010000319.1:0-2720 GCA_035692745.1 Candidatus Limnocylindrales bacterium
GTAGCGGCGGCCGGCGGCTCGCTCACCGTCCTGTTCGTCAGGACAGGAACTGCATCCTGACGTGGCGCTTGAAGTTGTCGAAGACCCGTTTGACGAGCTCGTCCACCTTCGCCCGGAACTCGTCGAAGCTTGCCGCTCCCGAGCGAACGAACAGCGACTGATACATCTGCTGATGCTTTGCGAAGAGACGCCGGAGCGTCGCATCGAGGCTGGCGATCTTCACGTCCTTGTTCGCACTGCCGATCTTCGAGAACTGCGAGCCCCCGAAGGCCTTCGCATGGTCCTTCGAGTTCGGCGTCAGGAGTGCGCGCGCGAGGAATCGCCGGTCGAGCCGATTGTCGTCCTTCTTCACCGTCTGGGACAGGAGGGCGACGATGTCGATGATGTTGGCGGTTGAACGCCCGAGCATCTCGTTGAACAGCAGCGCGAGGAACTGCTGGATCGTGTTCCGGGTCTTCTCGTCCTTGTACTCGTCGACGGCCGCGTGGAATGCCGGCATGTCCAGCAGGCCCTTCAGCATCAGCTCCGCCGTCGTCTTGTCGCGCTTGACGAGCCTCCGCAGCGTGGTGATCAGCACGTCGTAGTGCGTGTCCTTGTTCCCGCTCGAGTACACGAGGTTGCTGTTCGCCGCCGAGGTCGCACGGAACTTGGATTTCTTGAAGGTCAGACGAACCTTGCGCCCGCGATAGTCCCTGGCATCGAGGCCAGTCTTCGCCTCGAAGCCGTCGCTGATGTAGCCGCGATCCTCGCGAACCCGCTTCTCGGGTGCCTTGGTCTTGTTGTCCGAGTCGTACCCGGACACGAACGGATTCGACCAGAACGTGCCTCGCTTCCGTCGTCGCTTCGCAGCGGCGCTCGGCCGATCGTCCGCCTCCGATGCTTCGTCCGCCTCCGATCCTTCGTCAGCGTCCGGCGCTTCTCGCGGGCGCTTGTCCTCGCGTCGAACGAGGCTCTCGGGAAGCTGGTCGCCGCGCGGGAGCCCACGGTTCCACTCCCGGAGCAGTCCGAGGCGCAGGCCCGGGGCCTGCAGCGGATCGCCCACGAACGCCGCGACGACGTCAGCGTCGATGACCATCTCGTCGCCGAGGATCCCGAACCGCTTCGCATACCGCTCGGCATCGCCCTGATCTCGCTGGACCTGCAGCAGCTGGCTTGTCGCCCGGTTGCCGGCCGCACGCTGGAGCGCCAGGAGACCGTCCGTCGTCAGCGCTGCCAGTGGCACTGCCGCGGCGGGGCGTCCATGGCGCTGCACGGGCGGACGCTGCGCGCGCTGTGCGTGCGCTGCCTCAACGGCGATCCGCGAACCGGGAATCATGGCCTGAGGATGTCGCTGCGGACCCGTCCGCGCAATCGGGGGAATCCCTCGCGTCGCCCCCCGCTGGCTCGGAGCCGGGTCTACCCGGCGCAGCCCGTCGACATCTCGACGTCGAGGAACGGCGAGTTGATCGCGTTGAAGCGGATGAGGCTGACGCCCCCGTACACGAAGAGGAGGTCGAAGCTGTCGTTGAAGCCGTCCTGGACCATGACGATGTCAGCGGCCGCGGTGCTGTAGTCGAACGCTTCACCGGCGGCGTTGGCGGTCAGGTCGGCAGAGGCGCCATCGCCGAGATCGACGAGCGAATCCGTCGAGGTGCAGGTCGTGACGCTCACGATCGTCTGGGTGATGGCAGCGCTCCCGAAGTTGTATGGCGGGTCGAAGGAGGTCGGATAGGACCGGACCACCAGCGTGTCGCCGGCGCTCAGCTGGCTGTCCCCGCTCGACTCGTAGTACGCGCCGATGAGCTTGTCGCAGATGGAGTACCCGGCGATGCCATCGATGTTGGTCCAGGCCTTCGCGTAGACCGTCTTGCCGACAAGCGTCGTATCGGCGGCGTAGTCGCCAGCGGCGATGTGGGCGGCGGCGGCCTTGACCGGAATCGTGATCGGCGAGATCGTGCCGGTCGTCCCGAGGTGGCACACGGTGGCCTTCGCCGGCTGCGCGGCCGCCACCGCGCCGACACCGACCAGGAGCGTCGAGGCGAGGCTCGCGGTCAGGACCGAGCCGAGCACCCGGCGGCCAATGAATCGGTGTGGCGTGCGCATCGATTGCTCCAGCATTGTTCGACCTGCTGCGCGCAGGCGTTGTCGGTTTCCCCGGTCGCCCGATGGTATGGGCGGCGATGGGGTTGCGTTGCGAGTCGGCGACTCCCTGGTGCGGCGGCGCAACGTTCGCGCGGACGCTTCCGTGGCGGTATGTTCCGGCGCATGGCTGACGATGGGGCGCCGTTCGACGGGAGCGAGCTCGACTTCTGGCTCGGCGAGTGGGACGTGACCTGGGAGGGCGGCCACGGCACGAACCGGATCTCGCTGACGCTGCGCGATCGGGTGATCCTCGAGGAGTTCGAGGAGGCGGTCGACACCGGTTTGGCGGGCTCAGGCGGCGCCGACGACTCCGGCGCGGATAGCGCCGACGCGCTCCACGGCCGCAGCTGGTCCGTGTTCGACCCCGATCAACGCCTGTGGCGCCAGACCTGGGTCGACGACCAGGGCTGCTACCTCGACCTCGTGGGCGGCCGAAACGACGGCTGCTTCACGTTCGAACGCGCCGCGCCCGAGCGCGGCGACCGAGCTCGGCAGCGGATGGTCTTCCGCGACGTGACCCCGGACGCGTTCCGGTGGACCTGGGAGTCGAGCCCCGACGACGGCGCGACCTGGATCGTCCGCTGGGCGATCGACTACCG
>DASSHR010000320.1:0-3775 GCA_035692745.1 Candidatus Limnocylindrales bacterium
TTCTGCCGCGCCATTCCGAAGGTCGAGCTGCACTGCCACCTGTTCGGTACCGTGCGGCGCGCGACCTTCCACGAGCTGGCGAGCGCCGCCGATGCCCCGCTCACGGGTCCCGAGATCGATGCGTTCTACGCCCGCGGCCCCGGGCACTACGGCGGTGTGCTGAAGGCATTCCGCGCGCTCGAGTCCCACGTGATTCGCACCCCCGACGACCTCCACCGGATCACGTATGAGCACCTCGCGGATGCTGCGGCGCACAACGTGCGCTATGCGGAGCTCTTCTGGAATCCGACCGGCACGGTCCAGGGCTCGGGCATGGCGTTCGGGGCGGCGCAGGATGGGATCGTCCGCGCGATCCACGACGCCGAGGCGGATCTTGGCATCGTCGGGCGGCTGATCGTCGCGATCGACCGCGAAGCGCCGCCCGCGGCGGCCCTCGAGATGCTCGACTGGGTTCGCGCGCACCGTCGCGACGAGGTCGTCGGCCTCGGCATCGACTACAGCGAGGTCGACCGCCCGCCGGAGCTCTTCGCCGAGGCCTACGCGGCGGCGCGGCGGCACGGACTGCGCACCACGGCCCACGCCGGCGAGTTCGGGATGCCCTGGACGAACGTCCGAACGGCCGTCGATGTGCTGAAGGTCGATCGCGTCGACCATGGCTACACGATCGTCGACGCGCCGGAGTACGCCCGCGAGCTCGCCGATCGCGGCATCGTGTTCACGGTCGTGCCGACGAACAGCTACTACCTGCGCACGCTCCCGCCGGAGCGCTGGCCGCTGGACCATCCGATCCGCCGCATGCGCGAGCTGGGCCTGCGCCTCCACGCGAACACCGACGACCCGACCTTCCACGACGTCACCCCGACCGGTGCGTGGCGGATGATGGCCGCGGACTTCGGGTTCGCGATCGACGACCTGCGCGCGTGCATGCTGAACGGGCTCGACGCGGCGTTCATCGACGAGGCGACCCGCCGCCGGTGGCGCACGGATTTCGAGGCAGCGGTGCGCACGGCCGAAGCGGCCGGGTAGCGTCCCGCCCAGCGAGCCCTGCACCGGATACGCTGCCGGCATGATCGCCTTCGTCGTCGGGCGTCGCCGCATCGAGGTGGATGTCGGCTAAGTCGCCGATCTCGTCGCCCGGCACGATCGGGTGGCGATCGATCTCGGCACGGGCGACGGCCGAGCAGTGCTCGCCGCGGCGGCTCGCGATCCGAGGACCCTGGTCCTGGGCATGGACGCGAACGCGGCCGCGATGGCCGAGGCATCCCGGCGTGCCGCAGCCGCGCCGAAGCGAGGCGGCCTGCCGAACGCCGCGTTCGTCGTCGCGTCCGCCGAGGCCGCTCCACTGGAGCTTCGCGGCCGCGCGGATCTCGTGACCGTCCGATTCCCGTGGGCGTCGCTGCTCCGCGGATGCCTCGGTCGGGACCGGACGGTCGCGGCAGGCGTGGCGGGCCTCGTTGCGGCGGGTGGAATCCTGGAGCTGCTGCTCGCGCCATCGGTGCGTGACGGCCTCGCCGGCCTCCCGGTCGAGCCGGATACCGTGGCCGGGGCGGCGATTCGGGCGTTCGAGGAGTTCGGCTTCGCTGCGATCGTCGCTCGGCCGGCGACCGACGCCGAGGTCGCCGCATCGGATTCGACATGGGCAAAGCGACTCCGTGCACAGCGCCCCGTCGATCGAACGGTCATGCTGATTCGCCTGGTGCGAACGACATGACCGTCCCGCTCATCCTCGACGTCGATACCGGGATCGACGACGCCCTCGCGCTCATCTACGCCTGCGCATCCCCCGAGGCGGACCTCGTCGCGGTGACGTGTGTCGCGGGTAACGTCGAGGCGCGGCAAGTCGCCGCGAACACGCTGGCCGTGCTGCAGCTTGCCGAGCGGGGCGACGTGCCCGTGTACCTCGGCGAGGAGCACCCGCTCGTGAAGCCGCTGGTGACGACGCCGGAGACCCACGGCCCGCTTGGTGTCGGGTACGCAGAGCTGCCGCCCGCGAATCGGGAGCTGGACCATGGGCAGGCGGCCGAGCGGCTGGTCGACCTGGCGCGGGCCCGACCCGGCGAGCTGACCCTCGTCACGCTCGGGCCGCTCACGAACCTCGCGCGGGCGCTCGTCCATGAGCCGGCACTGCCGGAGCTGCTCAAGGGCTGGCTGATGATGGGCGGTGCGTACCGGGCGCCCGGCAACACCACGCCGACGACCGAATGGAACCTGCATGTCGATCCGGACGCGGCGAAGTCCGTGTTTGCCGCGTGGGCCGGAGGACCGGCGCTGCCGATCGCGATGGGCCTCGATGTCACGGAGGGAGCGCGCCTCCTGCCGGCGCACCTCGAGGCGATCGCTGCCCGGGCCGGTGGCGACGCGAGCTCGAACCCCGTCCTTCGCTTCCTCGACGACGCGCTGCGGTTCTACTTCGAGTTCCACGACCGGTACGACGGCTTCTACGGCGCCTTCATCCACGATCCCTTCGTGGTCGCGGCGGCGCTCGACCCCGCGCTGGTCCAGACGCGGCCCCTGTTCGTGGACGTCGAGACGGGCCCGGGCCTGGCGCATGGCATGACCGTCGCCGATTGGCGGGGGCTCACGGGCCGACCCTCGAACCTCGCCGTCGCGACGGAGGCCGACGCGGAGACGTTCCTCGATCGACTGGTCGAGCGGGTCGGCAGGCTGGCGGCGAGCCAACCGGGCGTGGCACGCTAGGCCCGATGGCCGGGATGCAAGCGGTTCGGTTGGTCGTGGCCGTGATCGCCACGATCGTCGCGGTCGTGATCGGCGTTTCGGTCAAGGGACCGTTCGACACCGTTCCCCACACGGGCGACATGCCCGCAGACTCGAACCTGTTCGCGCTGATCCTCGCGCTGAGCCTGCTCGTCGGGGTCATCGCGTGGGCGGCGGTCGAGTGGTGGCAGACGCGTCGCATTGATTCGATCTCGCGGCAGTTCGGGACCCGCACCATCGTGCTCATGGTCGTGGCGATCGCGCTGAACATCACGCTCGGCCAGACCGTCGGGACGGCCCTGAAGCTGCCGCTCTACCTCGATTCGATCGGGACGATCCTCGTCGGCGTGCTGTGCGGACCGATCGCGGGCGCCGCGACGGGCATCCTGTCGAACTTCACCTGGAGCTTTGGCCTCGCGGCGACGCCGCTCGCGAGCCCATACGCGTGGCCGTTCGCGATCACGGCAGGCGTGATCGGGCTGCTCGCGGGCCTGTTCGGGTACGCGGGCGTGTTCCGGCGCCGGATGGACACGGCGCTCCCCACACTGCTCGGCGGCTTCGTCGTCGCCGTCATCGCCATCGGGGTGCTCGTCTGGACGGGCATCGTCCCCTACTACCGCGACCTCTGTGGTGCGAAGCCGAGTGATTCGTGCTCGCTCCTGTTCGCCAGCGGCACGCTCGATCCGATCTGGCTCGTCCTTGCGATCGTCGTCCTTGGGCTGATCGCCGCGGCGCTGCTGCTGGTCCTGATCCGCGTCATCGTCGCGCGGGATCTGGGCGCCGTCGCGGTCATCGTGGCCGGCACGGCGACGGGGGTCATCACGGCCCTGGTGTCGGCGCCCATCGTCGTGCTGCTCGGTGGCGTCACGGGCGGCGGCACGGACCTGCTCGTGGCGGCGTTCCAGCAGGCAGGCTCGGACCTCCAGCAGGCGGTCGTGCAGCAGAGCCTGCTCATCGACCCGATCGACAAGGCGATCGAGTTCACGATCGCGTTCATGCTCCTCGGCTCGCTGTCGAAGCGCGTCGCGGCGCGGTTCCCGCAGGGCGAGCGGGCGCTCGG
>DASSHR010000321.1:0-1229 GCA_035692745.1 Candidatus Limnocylindrales bacterium
GACCTCCATGCGATCGGGCTGGCAGCTCACCGTGAGCCCGGCGCGGCCCATGATCTCGACGAGCGCGTCCATCGTGCCGCAGTCGGCGCCCTCGAGGACCACGTGGCCGCCGGTCACGCCGGCAGCGATCGCGAACGTGCCCGCCTCGATGCGGTCCGGCATCACCTTGTGGTCCGCGCCTCGGAGCCGGCGCTTGCCCTCGACCTCGATCGTGTCCGGATACGTCCGCTCGACCTGGGCGCCCATCTTCTGCAGGAATGCGATGAGGTCGTCGACCTCGGGCTCCTGCGCCGCCGGCCTGATCACCGTGTGGCCGTCAGCCAGCGTCGCGGCGAGGATCGCGTTCTCCGTGCCCATGACGGACACGAACGGGAAGCGGATCTCGGTGCCGCGGAGCCGGCCCGGCGCCTTGGCGTAGTAGTAGCCGTAGCGGTAGTCGATCGTGGCGCCCATCGCCCGCATGGCCTCGACGTGCAGGTCCACCGGCCGCCGCCCGATCCGATCGCCACCGGGGTTGGAGATCACCACTTCCCCGAAGCGGGTGAGCAGCGGCCCCAGGAGCATGAACGAGGCCCGCATCTTCGCGGCCGCCTCGAGGGGCACGAACAGCCAGTCGACGTCGCCGGCGGAGACCTCGTACGTGTTCGGGCCGGGATGGTCGACGACGACGCCGAGGTCCGACAGCGTCTCCGCCATCGCCCGCACGTCCTCGATCTCGGGGACGTTCGTGAACCGGCAGCGCTCGCCGGTGAGGGTCGCGGCGGCCAGCATCTTCAACGCCGCGTTCTTGGCGCCGCTGACCTTCACGGTGCCCTCGAGCGGTGCGCCACCCGTGACGAGGTACCGCTCCGGCGCGACCGAAGGCGGCTGGTACTCCCAGTGGAACGGCCGCGCGTCAGCCATGAATCTCCCTAGGACGGGCGCCGCGGACCCTCGCGGTGACGGCGCTCGGCGAGCCGGATCCGGAGCAGGGCCTGCTGGAGCTGGGCCCGGGCGATGGAGAGGTCGGCACCTTCGTGGTAGCCGGACTCCAGGGCTCGCTCGGCTTCGCGCCGCGCTTCCTGCGCCTTCTCGAGATCGATCTCCGACGCCATGTCGGCAGTCTCGGCCATCACGACGACCTTGTCAGGCCGAACCTGCACGAATCCACCGACGATCGCGAACGCCTCCTCGGCGCCGCCCTTGCGGATCCGCAGCTCGCCGATGCCGAGGGTCGCCAGCAGGGGGGC